>CAYZOE010000033.1:39442-42363 GCA_964479805.1 uncultured Pseudoalteromonas sp.
AGCAGTGGACTTTTAATCCATTGGTCGATGGTTCAAGTCCATCATGACCCACCATCTCAAAACACCTAATTCCTATTTTATGGGTCATTAGCTCAGTTGGTAGAGCAGTGGACTTTTAATCCATTGGTCGATGGTTCAAGTCCATCATGACCCACCATAAATTTCTAAATTCATTAAATTTTAATAATACGGCACTATTCGCTTCACAGACTAGGATTATCAACTGCAATTTCGTATAATTCGCCTCAATTTTGCAAAGTGCACTGATGGTCGAGAAATGAGTTTAGCAGAACAAATCATGCCAGAGGATTACATCTTTCCTCCAAAGCCGGCGCCACTTAACGACGCCGAAAAAGCTGAATATAAAGCACGTATTAAACAACTTCTAATTGATAAAAATGCCGTATTAGTTGCGCATTATTATACTGATCCTGAGATCCAAGCATTAGCTGAAGAAACAGGCGGCTGTGTTGCTGATTCTTTAGAGATGGCGCGTTTTGGTGCAAACCAAGCAGATAAAGACATCATCATCGTAGCGGGTGTTCGTTTCATGGGTGAAACGGCGAAGATATTAACGCCGAACAAAACCGTTGTTATGCCAACACTTGCAGCAACTTGTTCACTCGATGTGGGCTGTCCAATTGATGAGTTCTCCAAGTTTTGTGATCAACACCCTGATCGAAAAGTTGTAGTTTACGCGAATACGTCTACGGCAGTAAAAGCCCGTGCAGATTGGATCGTAACGTCTTCTTGTGCCCTTGAAATTGTTGAACACCTAGACTCTGAGGGTGAAAAAATCATTTGGGGTCCTGATAAGCATCTAGGTTCATACATTCAGAAGAAAACTGGCGCTGATATGATCATGTGGAATGGCGCATGCATCGTTCACGATGAGTTTAAAACGAAAGCGCTAAAAGATATGAAGGCGCTTCATCCAGATGCGGCTGTGTTAGTTCATCCTGAATCACCAGCTGAAATCGTAGACCTTGCTGATGCTGTAGGCTCAACAAGCCAGCTAATTAAAGCAGCACAAGAGATGGGTAATCAAAAGTTCATCGTTGCAACTGATCGCGGTATTTTCTACAAAATGCAGCAGCTATGCCCAGAGAAAGAGTTCTTTGAAGCGCCAACAGCTGGTGAAGGTGCAACGTGTAAAAGCTGTGCTCACTGTCCTTGGATGGCGATGAACGGCCTTAAAGCAATCGAAGAAGCACTTGTTAGCCCAGAAGGTAAAGAAGTATTTGTTGATATGGACTTACGTGAAGGAGCACTACGCTCACTAAATCGTATGTTAGATTTCTCTTCTAACTTGAAGAAGTAATCAAATTTGCCGATATGTTAAGCAGTTAGATTAGCATATTGGCAAAAAAGCTTGCTTAAGTGTGGTGCTTTACTTAGTATAGCTCTGCGCTTGGGCGCAGTGGAGAGGTGGCTGAGTGGCTGAAGGCGCACGACTGGAACTCGTGTATAGGCTAACCCCTATCGAGGGTTCGAATCCCTCCCTCTCCGCCATTTCATTCCCATTAAGTTCTTCTTTTATTCCCTTACATTGGTACAATGTGTTAAATTCTTTATTCCTATCTTAATGGCTTTCGATTAGAATAACTTCAATCCTTTAAATTAACTTAAATGTCGTTGAGCGAATACTTGCTAACTAATTGACATATTTAGGTTGTTTCGTACTAGTCGATGATCGATTGGAAGTATTATGCAAGAAGAGCTACTTAACTCAGTCATAAAAATAACCAAAACTAGAGATGTAGATTCTCTTGAATATAGTTTGATTTCTACTATTCAAGAGTTTATTGGATGTGAAGAAGTTGGTATTTATAAAGATCTGCAAGTTCAGGGGAAGTTGGTAATTGAACGCAGTTTATGTTTAAAAGTACTACCACATGATGACTTTCTTTGGGAAGACAGAGACGTAGTTCAAGAGCCGCCATCAGAGCTGGTTTCTTGTTTACAATCTGCATGTATCATCACTGTTCAATCTGCGGATGGTACAGAGCGACGCTGGTTGCCTATTACGTTGCAAGAGAAACCAATTGGCGCACTTGCAATTGTGAGTAAGGGGTTAAGCAGCTCAGATCAGGTCTTATTGAATGCTTTTTGCCGTATTTTTGAAAATTATTTAAGTATCTTGCACGAAAATGAACGAGATAAGTTAACTGGCCTTCTCAACCGACAAACGTTTGAAAAGAAGCTAAAGCAGCTGTTAGAAAAACAATTAATAGACCATCACAAGTCAAGCTTTCCAAATGAAAATCGAAAACGTACTTTAGGTGCGACTTCATGGCTTGCCATGGTAGATATTGATCATTTCAAAAAAGTTAATGACAACTATGGGCATGTCTGTGGTGATGAAGTTTTATTATTGCTAGCGCAAAAAATGCGTCAATACTTTCGCTCCAGTGATTTGATATTCCGTTTCGGTGGTGAAGAGTTTGTTTTAGTCTTTGAGCCATGTGACTTTGATGCAATGAAAGCTAAAATTGATCAGTTTATGGAGCTAATCAGACAAACTCATTTCCCATTTGTTAAAACCATGACGGTGAGTATAGGTATGTCCAGGATCAGCCCTTATGACTTTCCTATAACGGTTTTAGAACAAGCTGATAAAGCGCTTTATTACGCAAAAGAAAATGGCCGAGATAAGTTGTGTTTCTTTGAGCAGCTAATAGACGATCAACTGATTGATGAAAAAAATAGTGATGAAAGTAACGATATAGACTTATTTTAAAGACTAAATTCGCATGAGTTTTTTAATGATTAAACCCCATAACTTGTTATGGGGTTTAATTTTTTCTAGATAAATATTGTTTACTAGATCCCTGTCACTATATTGTTTTTCATAAATAAATTACACTCAGCCCTGTGTTATATTTACCTTGTATTCAACATGCACTGGAACGCAGAGGCTT
>CAYZOE010000034.1:0-41738 GCA_964479805.1 uncultured Pseudoalteromonas sp.
CGTGACCTCGACCTTGGCAAGGTCGCGCTCTACCAGCTGAGCTATACTCGCATTCCAAAGTAAGTTATTCACTCACTTCTTTTATCGTTTTGAGGCATACTGCCCTCTCAACACGGACGCATTCTACAGATCTTTAATAATGCGTCAATATAAAAAATGAATGTTTTTAATCGTTTGCTCAATTTTTATCTAAACTGCTGTCTATATAGCCGTAAAATATCAAGATTTAATCAATTCAGACTTTGCCGCATTCAAATATGCAAGCATTGACGTCACAGTTAATAGTGTTGCAATGGCCAAAAGTGCATAACTTAACATCGTCATCCAAGGCGCATATTGCCAAATCAAACCAATAATGGCTAACATCTGCGCGGCAGTTTTAAACTTACCCATATTGCTCACTGCCACATTGCCACGTTTGCCTTGTTCGGCCATCCACTCTCTTAACGCAGAAATTACGATTTCGCGGCTAATAATAATGAGCGCAGCCAATGTAATAAAGATATTTTGATAATGGGTTGCTAAAACAACCAGAGCCACGCTAACCATAATTTTATCAGCAACAGGATCTAAGAATGCCCCAAAAGGCGTTGATTGCTCGAGTTTTCGAGCCAAGTAGCCATCAAGAATATCGGTTACCGATGCTAGCCAGAAAATAAAGGCGGCTGCAAAGAAAGCCCATGAGTAAGGCAAATAAAACACCACTGCAAAAACAGGGATTAGTAACAATCTGAATGTTGTTAAGGTATTAGGAATATTCCACATAACTACTTTGTGTATCTTTTTTTATAATGTTGCATGATCAGTTAGGCTTTGTCATGCAAATGATTAAATATCTTTTCAGCCATATCTTGGCTGATCCCAGGCACTTGATTTAATTGCGCTATAGTAGCCGATTTTACACCTTGCATACCACCTAAGTATTTTAACAAAGCTTGTCGGCGTTTCTGCCCTACTCCTTCTATTTCTTCTAACAGGGATTGAGTTCGCTGTTTTTGCCGCTTGTTTCTATGCCCAGCTATGGCAAAACGGTGTGATTCGTCACGTATATGCTGTATTAGATGTAAAGCAGGTGAATCTGAATCAAGATTCACGGTGCGTCTGCCACCATCTATTAATAAAGTTTCAAGACCCGGTTTTCGGCTTGTGCCTTTAGCAACACCGACTAATAATGGCATTTTGCTGTTCGGCCAATCTTCAAAAAATGCTTCTGCTTTATTGAGCTGTCCCTTACCACCGTCTATAAAGATAACGTCTGGAATTTTTTCTTCATCTTTTAACTTGCCATATCGCTTGTTTAAAGCGAACGCCATTGCAGCATAATCATCACCAGGTGTGATCCCCGTCACATTGTAGCGGCGATACTCCTTGTTATTTGGTCCATTCCCATCAAATACCACACATGATGCTATGGTATTTTCACCCATGGTGTGACTGATATCAAAACACTCCATGCGGTTGATGTCGCTTAGTTGTAATGCTTCTTTTAATAACGCATAGCGCTTAGTAATAGAATCTTGTGCGTTTTGTTTTACAACAATACTGTTTAATGCATTTTTATTTGCTAGTGCAAGATATTGCGCGCGTTCAGAGCGCACCGATGCCTTCAGCTCTACTTTCTTATCTGCAAGCTGCGATAACGCATTGATCAGTTCGTTTTGCTCTTGTAATTCAAAAGGCAACACGATCTCTTTTGGGATCTGTCGCTGTGTGCCCGCCCCTACATAATATTGGCCAATAAATGAAGTGACAATTTCGTCTTGCTGCGAGTCTTTTGGCACCTTCGGAAAATATGTTTTACTGCCCAGTACTTTATGGTCTCGCACCATTAATAGATGAATAGCACAGATGCCATTTTGCTGCTGGAAACCAATAATATCTATTTCACCAAGATTACCTGCCACAAACTGCTGCTCTTGCATTTGTCTCAAGATAGCGATTTGATCTCGCACTTTCGCAGCGAGTTCAAAGTTAAGAGCCATACTGGCCTGCTCCATCTTTTCAACCAAGGTCGCAATAACTTGGTGTGATTTGCCTGATAAAAACTGCTTTACCAGTTCAACCTGCTCTTTGTATTCAACATCAGATACTTTACCTACACACGGCGCAGAACAACGCTTTAATTGATATTGCAAACACGGACGACTTCGGGCACGGTAATAAGCATCCTCACATTGGCGAACCGGGAAAATTTTTTGCATTAAGCGCAAACTTTCAGACACAGCTGCACTGCTCGGGTAAGGGCCAAAATAATCCCCTTTTTGTTTACGACTGCCTCGATGAAAAGCTAACCTAGGATGTTTATGGCCGCTTAAAAAAATATAAGGGTATGACTTATCATCTCTTAATAAGATATTGTATCTAGGTTGATACTGTTTGATTAGATTGTTTTCTAGAAGCAGTGCCTCGGTTTCCGTATTAGTAAGCGTCACCTCAATATTAGCAATGTTGCTGACCAATACTCGGGTTTTAGCGTCAGGAATATTACTACGAAAATAACTCGAAACACGTTTTTTTAAATTTTTTGCCTTACCAACATAAATAACCTGATGGTGCGCATCGTACATACGATAAACACCAGGCTCTGTGGATAATGTTTTTAAAAAGGCTTTTGAATCAAATACTGCCATTAAAAAATGATTAGTTCGATGTATCTATATCTATCATTTTATGGCGAATAGCCAAATGTGTCAGCTCTACATCACCGCCAACATTCAATTTTTCGAACATACGATAACGGTAGCTGTTCACAGTTTTCGAGCTCAGGTTAAGTCTGTCAGCAATATCTTGTGCTTTTTCACCCTTGGTGATCATCAACATGATTTGCAATTCACGCTCAGACAAAGACTGAAAAGGATTTTCATCATTACGACCGCTAAACTGCGCAAGTGCAATTTGTTGCGCAATTTCAGGGGCGATATATCGCTGCCCTGAATTCACCGCACGGATAGCATTGATCATTTCGTCAGAGCCGGTACCTTTGGTCAAGTAGCCCTGTGCCCCCACTTGCATCACTTTACTTGGGAACGGATCTTCGCAATGAACAGTTAATACAATTACCTTAATATCAGGGTTGTATCGACAAATCTTTTTCGTTGCCTCAAGGCCGCCAATCCCCGGCATATTCATGTCCATTAATACAATATCAGGGTTATTGTCACGGCAGAATTTAACTGCCTCTTCACCCGTTTTAGCTTCGCCGATGACTTTAAAGCCACGAACATCATCTAGAATTCGTTTGATACCGGTTCTAACTAACTCATGATCATCAACTAATAACACATTAATCAATGGCACACCCTCACAGAAAATTTGGTAATCGCAATTACAGGAAATAGCGAACTGAGGTTAACACATAATTTTGTAAAAAATAACGACTAAACTTTTGTATTAGTTAAAAAATCATACTAAAGAACCAAAAAAGGCCAGAATTTAATTCCTGACCTTTTGGTGTCCAAAATAAATAGTTGCTTGACTATCTATTCTGCTCTGAGAACTTATTTACCCACAAGGCAATCACACCATCACCGGTTACATTACAGGCCGTGCCAAAGCTATCTTGAGCGAGATAAAGTGCAATCATGAGTGCAACAGCCCCCTCAGAGAAACCAAGCATTGAAGTCAGCAAACCCAAAGCTGACATTACGGCTCCACCTGGCGCGCCTGGGGCTGCTATCATCACCACGCCTAACATAAAGATAAATGGCAAAATACTAGTAATACTTGGCATTGACATCTCAGGTGACAGTAGCATCACGGCCATCGCACAAGTCACAATCGTAATGGTTGAGCCCGATAGGTGGATAGTCGCGCACAGTGGCACAGAGAAATTTGCGACTTCATTATTAACGCCATTGGCTTTACTCGCTCGCAAGGATACTGGGATAGTCGCCGCACTAGACATAGTACCTATTGCTGTAAAGTAAGCTGGTAACATGTTTTTGACTAATTCAATTGGATTGCGCTTTAACAAGATGCCCGAGCCAATGAATAAAACAGATAACCATAACCAGTGCATAACAACCGCGGCAACTAAAACGATACCAAATGTGCTTAAGGTATCAACTACGGTGCCTGCAACCGCCATTTCAGCAAAAACACCAGCAATATAGAAAGGAAGAGCAGGAATAATCACTTTAGCAAGCAAGGCATCGATAACGTCACGACCTTGATCAACTACATTTTGTAAGTCTTTCAATGCCAGTTGACTGATGCCTATACCAAATATAAATGCAGCTGCGAGTGCTGTCATAACGCCCATCAAAGGTGGAATTTCAATGTTAATGAAGCTTTTCAGTTCAGTTGCCTGAACAGCTTGGTAAGTGGTTGTGCCTTCAAAAAATGGCACAAATGCGTTTACCAATAAAAAGGCCAAGGTGCCCGCTAAAATAGTTGAGCCATAAGCAAAACCGACTGTTTTACCTAATAAGTGCCCTGCATCTTTAGGTAAACCAGCAATACCTGAAGCAATAAAAAACAAGATAATTAAAGGAATAGTGAAACTAATTAATTGACCTACAATCACTTTAAATGTGTAAAGTAGCTCTACCAGTGGTAAAGGTAAAAATGAGCCCACTACAATACCTGCAGCGATACCGGCAAGTAACTTCAAAATTAACGACATGAATTATCCCTGATAAAAAACCCTGATAAAAACGATGTGCTCTTGTAACACGTTTTACAGATAATTTGTTATAAATTCGTTATTCTTCATCAGAACTACCAAATCAAGTACACTCTGTATGCACTCAACTTAAAAAAAAGTGCCTCTGACGATTATACATTGTTAACAATCCTCGAGTGCTATTTAATTTATGCTAATTTCTAGTGCTACAAATTACCGCAATAATGTTAAATACTTCTCTGTCGATTATCTGCACAGCATTACTCGCTGCCTCTGGTCAATCAATTGCCTCTGAATCACTCCCTTTTATCAACGCGATGGCGGAAATAGATGGCAAACTTGACGAAGCCGTTTGGCAACAAGCTAAGAAAATAACCATTAACAATGTTACATGGCCGCAAGAAAACATTGTAAGTCCAATTGAAACAACGGCTTACGTATTTGAAAATGGCACATCTTTATTCATTGCTTTCGATGCAAAAGATCCTAATCCTGAACTTATCCGTGCCTTTTATCGAGACCGTGATAGTGCATGGAACGATGACCTCGTAGGTATCAAAATTGATTCTTTTAGCAATAGCGTGAGTGCCTATCAATTATTTATTAATCCACTGGGTGTTCAACAAGACTCTATCGAAAATGAGTTAACTAAAAGCGAAAACAGCTCTTGGAATGGTATTTGGGATAGCGCTGGTAGCATCCATGAGAACGGATATTTCGTAGAAGTTGAAATTCCTTTTAGGGTTTTGAACTTTGATGACAGTATAAAAACAAAAACCATGGCAATGGAGTTTTTAAGATTCTACCCAAGAGATCAACGTCTGCGCATTTCTAGTATGCAAATTGAACATGCAAATAACTGTTGGATCTGCCAAATGCCTGATTACACAGGTTTTGAGCAAGCCAAACAAGGAAACAACTTTGCACTTATTCCATCGTTAGTAGCCGGTAAGCAACAAACACGTGATATTGATGGTAATGAAGCCGGTGAATGGATTGATGATGATAATGTAGAGCCAAGCTTAGATCTAAAATGGGCCATCACACCAGATATGACTCTTAACGCTACTCTAAACCCCGATTTCTCTCAAGTAGAAGCCGATACAGGCCAGTTAAGTGTCAACAATAGCTTTAGCTTGTTCTTCCCTGAAAAGCGCGCTTTCTTTTTAGATAACGCAGACTACTTCTCGTCACATTTAAACCTGATCCACACCAGAAACATTGCTGCGCCTGATTATGGCATGAAGTTTACCAGTAATAAGCAAGGCCATACTGTTGGCGCTTTCATTGCTAACGATGACAAGCTGAATGTAATGATCCCTGGTAATTTGGGCTCTCGTGTTGTTTCATTTGACCAAAAAAGCGAGAACGTTGCATTAAGATACCGCTATGACTTTAATAACGCGTTATCTATTGGTACGACAACAACGGCAAGGCAAAGTGAGAATTACAGTAACCAAGTCATTAGCCTAGACAGCAAATATAAGCTCACAAATAACGATATATTTAAAGCACAATTGTTGATTTCTGAAACGGACTATACGCAAGCTTTTGTTGATGAGCTCTGTAACGGTGAGCAAGGCGACTGTCAGAAACCATCTCAGCCAGAATGCGAAATAAACTCAGACTGTGATTTAAATGAAAGCACTTTGCGTGTACTTAATGAAGAAGATACTAAAGGGCTGGGTTACTTATTAAATTATGAGCATAACGAAAAGCATTGGCGTGCATTTACCAGCTATCAATACCGAGATAAAGGTCTGCGCTCTGATTTAGGCTTTATGTCGCAAATCGACTTCAATAAGTTTTTAGCTGGTTACGAGTATCGTTGGTATGGCGATGAGAATACTTGGTGGAACCGTGCAAATTGGTACACGGATTGGGATATTACACATAACGATAATGATGAGTTATTGGAGAAAGAAGTACAAACTAACTTCTCTGTTAATGGTCCACTGCAAAGTCGTATTAATACGGGTGTTGAACACAGAAAACGCGCTGGTATGCGACATAACGAAGCCAGTCTTGCTGTTGATGGAAACACAGACTTGTTCACCGAAAACAATCTGTGGACCTACATGGAAATGAAACCTGTATCTGGTGTGTTTACCAGTCTTAATATTAGAACAGGTAATTCAGTTGACCTTGCTAACAACCGTCTAGGTGAACAGTTCAGAGTACGCCCTGTCATTAATCTGAATTTAGGTAAGCATTTTGAATTAAGATTTAGACATACTTATCAAACACTAGAAGCAGATGGCGCTGACGTATTTACTGCCAATCTAACTGATATACGTATGACCTATCAGTTTAATTTAAATAGCTTTTTAAGACTTGCTGTGATTAAAACAGACATTGAACGCAACCCGAGTAATTACGTTGACTCAGTTGATGCTACTTACAAAGGGTTAAGCACGCAGCTACTTTATTCTTATAAGTTAAACCCTCAAACTGTGTTCTTTGCAGGCTTCTCTGATAGTGGCTATCAAGATGATGAGCTAGTAGAAATTACAAAGGATTCAAAGACTTTCTTTATGAAGTTTAGCTATGCTTGGTTAATGTAATGTAAAGCATATAAAGCAAGCTTTTTATGCTTTTCGGCTATAAGCATATTTGATATATCTTATAGCCAATCTTTCCTTCTGTTTTTGTTCGACCTCAGTAAAGTGAACACTAATCAAATCTAGATCATGAAAGAGAACAGAATGTCTAAAATCTATGCAGATAATACCCTAACTATTGGCAATACTCCGGTCGTTAAATTAAACCGTGTAACAGGTGGTAACGTTTTCGCTAAAATTGAAGCACGTAATCCAAGCTTTAGTGTTAAGTGTCGAATTGGCGCTTCAATGATCTGGGAAGCTGAAAAAGCAGGTACCCTATCTGAAGGTAAAGAAATCATCGAGCCAACATCTGGAAACACAGGTATTGCGCTTGCATTTGTTGCGGCATCTCGAGGTTACAAACTAACCTTAACTATGCCTAACACAATGAGCCTTGAGCGTCGCAAGCTACTTAAAGCATTGGGCGCTAATCTAGTTCTGACAGAGGGCGCTAAAGGTATGAAAGGTGCCATCGAAAAAGCGAACGAGATCTTATCAAGCGCCCCTGAAAAGTACGTTTTACTTCAGCAGTTTGAAAACCCTGCTAACCCAAAAATCCACTTTGAAACAACTGGTCCAGAGATCTTTGATGCGATGGAAGGCAAAGTTGACTTCTTCGTGGCGGGTGTTGGAACAGGTGGTACTATTTCTGGTACTACACGCTACCTTAAACAAGAGAAAGGCCTTGACGTAAAAGCTATAGCGGTTGAGCCTGTTGATTCACCGGTTATCACGCAAACACTTGCAGGAGAAGAGGTTAAGCCTGGTCCTCACAAGATTCAGGGTATTGGCGCGGGCTTCATCCCTGGTAACCTTGACCTAGAGCTAATCGATGGTACTGAGTTAGTTTCAAATGAAGATGCGATTGAAATGGCGCACCAGCTAATGCGTGATGAAGGTATCCTAGTGGGTATTTCTTCAGGTGCTGCTGTTGTTGCTGCTAAACGCCTTGCTGAGAAACCTGAAAACGCAGATAAAAACATTGTGGTTATCTTACCAAGTGCAACAGAGCGTTATCTATCAAGCCCTCTATTTGCAGATAAGTTCAGCGATCAAGAATTAGTTCAGTAATCACATTACAAACTTTTCTAGCATATCTGAAAGCCGACTTTTGTCGGCTTTCTTGTTTTTTACCGTTCCCATTAATTGAGAGATCTACTTTGAGGCAAAGAAAACTGCTCGATGGTAACGCTCTCGCGTCCTGCTACCGCTGTGGTACCTACAACTATGTAGGCAAACGAAATTTTAACTATTTAACCTGAGCTTTGGTGAAGAGATTTACTAAAGTATTGATATGGTTAGTGGTTTTTCAAGTCTGCAGCCGAAAACTTTTAGCGATAACAAGGCGAATGTATGCGTCAATAGCGAGTCTCTTACAAGTAAACTCAACGCAGTTAACGTTGGAAGTAGCCGCTGTAGATAGATTTATTATTCAGAGCTCAGGTTATTTAGTTATACTAAAGAAGACATTTTTAAAGAAATTAGCGTCAGTTTTATTCTATCAAAATGATTTAGCACTACTAAGAGTTAGTATTTCCTTTGCGTTTTTTTTATAGCTTTCTAAACTTAGTGTCAAGCTTTTATCAAACTAACGCCTTCATGCGACTATTTATTTTTTTTATTCTCTTTTTCAGTGCCAGTACTTTTGCCAGTATGAATGTTGGCTATTTCAAAGATACTATGTATCAAGTTGTACAAGGCAAAGCATACAAAAATGGCTTACTGTTTAATGCTAATGACTCAGCGCCTGTTCATATCGTAACACTTGATTGGCCACCCTATATTGGAAATCAACTATGTAATAAAGGCTGGGTGTTTCAACTCACCGTAGCATTATTAGTAGAACAAGGATATAGCGTGTATATTGAGTTTCTACCTTGGGCAAGAGCTGTAAGAGCAGCCGAACTTGGTAAAGCTGATATTCTTATGCCCGAATACTATATTGAAGACTCTGCCCCCTCAGATACGGTTGAGGGTAAGACTAGGCGAGAACTCCTCGCGCTTTCAAATCCCTTTCCTGGCGGGGAAATTGGCTTTTTAAAACGTAAAGGTGATGCTGATAGGTTTACTGGAAACTTACTGTCACTTAAAGGTCAAAAGATTGGGGTCGTCAGAGGTTATCAAAATACCCCTGAATTTGACGCCATGATGGATAACAATGAATTTACCATTATTGAAGCTGTAGATGATTTACAACTGGTCAAATTATTGGTTGGCAAACGCGTCGACCTTATCATTGGCGACCCGAAAGTACTTAAATTTACCGTCAGTTACTCTAAACTTCCACGACCAGAAAAAGCAACCTTATTACGCAATATAGAACGTGAAACTCACTCACTGCAGTACAATAATCTCTACTTTGCATTAAGCAAGCAATCTCCACGTTGGCGGGCGCTATTGAGCGATATCAATAAAAGTCTATATCAGTTCAACAACCGAGGTGAAACAAACAGAATTGTTGATATGGGCCTCACAGAGTGCTACTAAATTCCATATTTATTGACGTTGAATTCGATTAAAGCTGTCGTTAAACACTTTTTTATAAAATTTTATTTAACTTTAACTATTCATTATTTAAACTAACTTAAACTTAAGTTTAATAGGAATAGTATGAAAAACTTTCTCGTTATTTTTTCACTGATCTCACTTTTATTCGCAACTAGCTTCGATGCTGAAGCACGTAAGAAGTTCGGTAAAAAGAAGTCAGGAAAAACGCACAGCACTTCAACTACTCAGCAAAAAAAGCAAGTTGATACAAAAAGCTTACCAGCAAAAACAGCAGGTAAATCTAGTAAAAAAGGCATTATGGCCGGTGTACTTGGTGGTTTATTAGCTGGTGGTCTAATTGCTGCAATGATGGGTGACGATTTTGAAGGCTTTCAGTTTTTAGAAATGATCCTGTTAGCAATTGCAGCGTTTGTTATTTTCAAGCTGATCAAAAGCATGATGGCAAAGCGCCAACAACCACAAGTAGCTGGTGGTCCTCAGTTTGGTCAGAGACAACAATTCCAACAGCAGCCGCAGCAATTTCAAGCACAGCAGCCTATTCAGTCTTCAGGTGGTTTTGGGCAACAAAATGATGTGCCATTCAACCTGCCTAAAGATTTCGATGTTAATGGCTTTTTACAAGGCGCACGCGAGCACTATCACACAGTGCAAAAAGCTTGGAATGACAAAGACTACAATAAGATGGCTGAGTACTTAAGCCCAGCATTAGTTGAAGAGTTTAAAGCTGAGCGTGAGCAACATGACAGTGTTGCAACTGAAGTAATGTTTGTTGATGCACAACTAGTTCGTGCAGATACCCAACCACATGTTTGGGAAGTGAGCATTATGTTTAAAGGTAAATACCGTGACCTTGGTGACAATCAAGAAGAGCCAATTCATGAGATTTGGCACTTAGAGCGCCAAACTCAAGGTGATGCGCCTTGGTTAATCGTCGGTGTTGAAGACCTGATTGATTAATCTACAAATTAATAGATAAACGCCTCTTAATGAGGCGTTTTTTATACCTGAATTCTGGGTTCGTTATTGTGTGCTCTTCGCCTATAGCTTCTAGCTTCTAGCTTCTAGTTTCTAGCTTCTAATCAAAATAAAACGCCTGAAAATAAAAACCCTAGCTCACACTAGGGTTTTATTAATTAATCAGGTGAGACTAGATTAGCTATTCTTTGCTTGTTCCTACTTCTACACGTGTCTTTAGCTTCTGCCCAGGGCGGAAAGTTACAACACGACGTGCAGAGATTGGAATATCTTCTCCCGTTTTAGGATTACGTCCTGGTCTCTCTTTCTTGTCTCTTAGATCAAAATTGCCAAAACCAGAAAGCTTTACCTGCTCTCCTTTCTCCAGCGCTGAGCGGATTTCTTCAAAAAACGCTTCAACTATGTCTTTGGCATCCTTTTTGTTCATCCCCAATTTTTCAAATAGGTGTTCAGCTATGTCTGCTTTAGTAAGCGCCATATCTAGTCCCTCAACGATGCATTAAATTTGTTGGCAAGTTCTGCCACCACGTTTTCTACAAGCGTATTGATATCATTCTCTTCGAGCGTTTTATCAGAAGCTTGCAATGTAAGAGCAATCGCTAGGCTTTTAAAGCCCGGCTCAATACCTTTGCCCTTGTACACATCGAATAAGTTTAGGTCAACTAATTGATTTCCGCCAACTTTCTCAATGCTATTTAAAATATCGCCTATTTTTACTTCATCCGCAACTAAAATAGCAATATCTCTGCGATTTGATGGGAATTTTGACACACTAACCGCTTCTGGCAGCTTACGAGCAACTAATGCATCTGCTTCAATTTCAAATACAAACGCAACATTATTTAAACCAAGAGACTTTTGAAGCTGAGGATGAACAGCACCAATAAAACCAACTTTCTTGTCATCAAGATAAATTGCTGCTGATTGACCTGGGTGAAGGCCATCATTTACTTCAGCTTTGAACGAAAAACGACTTAAGTCATTTGTTAATGCGATCAGTGCTTCTACATCACCTTTAGCGTCAAAGAAATCTACTGGCTTGGACTCAATTGACCAATGCTCATTATGCGTATTACCGTAAACGATACCACCTAATACCGCGACTTGGTTTACGCCATTTTCAGCCGTTTCATCTTTTAAAAACTTTAAGCCATGCTCAAAAAAGCGTAATCGTGGTTGCTGACGGTTTTGGTTATATACAACCGTATTGATTAAACCAGTCATTAAACTTACCCGCATCGCTGACATTTCAATCGAAATTGGGTGCGGTAATACTAATGCGTCACTTTGTGGGTGAAGTTGCTGCTGTACTTTAGGGTCAACGAAGCTGTAAGTAATCGCTTCTTGGTAGCCTCTTGCAACTAGCTCATTCATAAATTTAGCAACTGGAAGTTTAGCTTCTTGGTGCGTTGTCATCTTAAGCGCAGCTGTCGGTGCTACATTTGGAATATTATTGTAACCAAATACACGCGCCACTTCTTCGATTAGGTCTTCTTCAATACTGATATCAAAACGATAGCTAGGTACTTGTGCGCTCCAAGTATCGTTTGCACATTCAACTTTTAAGCCTAAACGAGTTAGGATATCTGTTACCTTAGCATCTTCAATGTGATAACCGATAACACGGTCTAAACGCTCACGACGAAGTGTTACTGACTTCTCAACTGGAAGATCTGCTTCAGATACAGCCTCAACAACTGGACCTGCTTCACCACCTACAATCTCAAGAAGTAATGCTGTTGCGCGTTCCATAGCATCATGCTGTAACTTAGGATCAACGCCACGCTCGTAACGGTGTGATGCATCAGTGTGTAAGCCATAACTGCGTGCTTGACCTGCAATAGCCAGTGGTGCGAAGAATGCACTTTCTAGCAGGATATCCTGTGTTCCTTCTTTAACACCTGAGCCTTCACCACCAAAAATACCAGCCATTGCTAACGCCTTATTTTCATCAGCAATAAGTAGTGTTGAAGGGTTAAGTTTTGCAGTATTACCATCAAGAAGAACAAGCTCTTCATTTTCGTTTGCGTTGCGAACTTTAATGCCACCTTCAATTGCTGCTAAGTCAAAAGCATGCATTGGGTGACCAAGCTCTAGTAACACATAGTTTGTTACGTCAACAACCGGGTCGATTGAACGTACGCCAGAACGACGAAGTTTTTCAACCATCCAAAGCGGTGTTGTCGCTTCAAGGTTAATACCTTTAATGATACGGCCTAAGTAACGAGGACAAGCTTGGCTGTTTACTAGCTCAATATTAATCGTGTCTTCGATTGTTGGCTCAACGGCTGTAATTGCAACTTCAGTCACGTCTTGACTATTCAATACTCCGACTTCACGTGCAAGACCTTTTATACCTAAGCAGTCGCTGCGGTTCGCTGTTAGATCAACGTCGATAGTCACGTCATCAAGGCTAAAGTATTCACGAATACATTGACCAATTGGTGCATCTGCAGGAAGTTCTAAAATACCGTCAGAGCTTTCAGCCATACCTAGCTCTTCAAACGCACACAACATGCCATGAGAAGGTTGACCACGAAGCTTTGCTTTTTTTATTTTAAAGTCACCTGGTAATACTGCGCCAACTTTAGCAACTGCAACTTTTAGACCTTGGCGACAATTTGCTGCACCACACACGATGTCTAACAACTCGTCTTCACCAACATTGATTTTTGTCACGCGTAGCTTATCAGCATCAGGGTGTTGACCACATTCAACCACTTCACCAATTACAACGCCATTGAAGTCACCAGCAACAGCATCTACGCCATCAACTTCAAGACCAGCCATTGAAAGTTGTTCAGAAAGAGCCTCGGTATCGATAGCCGGATTTACCCACTCACGTAACCACTTTTCACTAAATTTCATATTTCTTTCGCTCTTATCTGAATTGGTTTAGGAATTTCATGTCATTTTCGAAGAACGCACGTAAGTCGTTCACACCGTAGCGAAGCATAGTTAAACGCTCAACGCCCATGCCGAATGCAAAGCCCGTGTATTTTTCTGGGTCAATGCCAACAGACTTGAGTACGTTTGGGTGCACCATGCCGCAACCTAATACTTCTAACCATTTACCGTTTTTACCTTTTACATCTACTTCGGCTGAAGGCTCTGTAAACGGGAAGTAAGACGGACGGAAACGGATCTCCATGTCTTCTTCAAAGAAGTTGCGTAAGAAGTCATGTAAAATACCTTTCAGTTCAGTAAAGCTCACGTCAGTATCAACCATTAGGCCTTCAACTTGGTGGAACATTGGCGTGTGTGTTTGGTCGTAGTCGTTGCGATAAACACGGCCCGGAGAAATAATACGTAGTGGTGGCTGCTCAGTTTCCATCGTACGGATCTGAACACCACTTGTTTGCGTACGTAAAACCAACTTAGGGTTAAAGTAGAAAGTATCGTGATCAGCTCGTGCAGGATGATGCTCAGGAATATTAAGTGCATCAAAGTTGTGGAAGTCGTCTTCAACTTCAGGACCAGATTTAACAGCAAAACCTAACTCACCAAAGAAAGTTTCAATTCTTTCAATTGTACGAGTTACTGGGTGAATGCCACCAGTCGGCATTACACGACCTGGTAAAGTCACATCAATTGTTTCTGCAGCGAGTTTCTTTTCAAGCTCAGCAGCAACCAGTGCTTCTCTCTTTTCGTTAATTGCGTCTTGTACTTGCGTTTTAGCTTTATTGATCACAGCACCCGCGTCTTTACGCTCTTCTGGTGCTAATTTACCTAAAGTCTTCAAAAGACCTGTGATCTCACCTTTTTTACCAAGGTATTTTACGCGTACATCTTCTAGATGCGCAATTTCGCTCGCGCTCGAAACTGCTTCAAGCGCCTCGGCTAAGATATTCTCTAAGTTCATTTTCTACCTGATCTTTATTGAGGTAATTTGCTGTTAATTAATCGACAATGATAACTGAAAGCAAGGGCTGGATTCTAGCCCTTCTACAGTTTTAAAGTGGCTTTTATGAAAGGAATTGTGAGTTTTCTTTGTGCAGCCATCGATGCATGATCAAGTCTGTCTAAAATATCTAGCAAAGCGCGCATATCACGGCTTAACCTAGTCAGTAAAAAACGTGCACATTCGTCAGTTAACTCAAGACCTCGCATGTTAGCGCGTTTAACCAATGCTTCTGCTTTATCATCATCACTCATTGAGCGGATCTGAAATGTCGTACCCCACTTTAAACGAGACTCTAAATCGGGCAAGTTGATGTGTAGCATATCTGGCAACAAGTCTGCCGTAACTACTAAGCACTTCCCCTTTTCATTAAAGCGGTTGAAAAAGTTAAATAGCGCCTTTTCCCACGCATCAACACCAGCTACTAAATGCACGTCATCTATACACAATACATCTAAAGACTCCAAACCATCCAGTACTTCAGGACCAAAACTGATCACTTCTCGCAGGCTCAACAACATGGTCGATAAACCTAACTCTTGTGCCGCAATGCAAGTGGCGTAAAGTAAGTGAGATTTTCCTGAGTCAGCTAAGCCACATAAATAAGTAAACTGAAAATCTTCATTTCGATTTTCTAATGTCGCCTTTAAGTGATTTACCTCGAGAGATTCTTCACCACCAAAATAAGCACTGAAAGTTTCGTCATCAGGTAAAGTCACTGGCAAAGCCATTTGCATTGGCTCTAACTGCATTATTCGCCTACCCATGAATACTTGAGGTTATGGCTATCCTCAAGTTGATAAAAAGCCCTTGGATCGACAAATGGTGTAAAGCTTCGCTCAAGTTTAATCGCTTTGACTAGGTCGGTAACATCCGACGTATGTTCAACCAAAAACTTTACCGCATCATTTGTACGTTCGATGACGTCAACCTCAACAACCGTACTGATACTAATAAGCTGTCTTCTCGCCTGCTCTATGGTCACAAAGTTAGACAATTTATCGACTGTCAGAACTGAACTTGCCGATGCATAAGTTTTATTTGGGTCAATAGCAAACTGCTTAACCAAAGCACCTGAGAAGTTATTAACCATTTGAATAAGCACCTGTTGCTTATCACCGACTAACTGATTAGATTCAAATAATTCAGCGTCGGTATAACGCCACTCTAGTTGCCAAAAATCGCTGGCTTCTGGTTTGAACATTCTTGCTGTGATCACCCGCTCGGCTTGATAACGCATCGACGCAATTTCAACTGGTTCTGAAAAGTTACCCCAAACCTCTGCAATGCCCACTTTGCTTCTATCTTCTAAATCCATCAGTGGTACAACTACAGGTACCCCCCAATCCTGAGCTGTATCATAAATAAGACGCTCTAACTGAGGGTAGCTTTCTTGGGTCACGAAGTCTCTGCGAAAACCATCTTCAATCGCAAGCCAAATGGCAATCTTAGGTCGCCTATTACCCCATAAAGGCAAATCAGCATCTTGCACCAATTCTTCGACTTTTTGCGCTTCGAATTTTACTTTAATTTGTAGTTCACCATCTCGCGTTTCTAAATACTCATATTTCAACATGTAGTCAGAAATTGAGCGCATCGCTTGACGAATTAAAGGGTGGGAGTTTACTTCAGACTTGCCTGTAAGCTTTTTAATCACATTTGCAAGAGCAGTTCTACTAGCATCTACGCGACTAGTACGTGTTTTATCTTCAATATAAAGCGTACTCTCATAAAGGTCTAAAACCTCTATTGCCTTTACAAGGCTTGGGTAAAATAAACAAAAAAGAATTAACAGTCTTAAGATCATATCAGGGTAATTAAAAAACGTTTGACTTTGATCCTAAAGCAACTAAAAGATAAAGCAAGTTAAACCTATTACTCATGACTCATAGCAAAATGAACTTGGTTTTTTCCTTTATTTTTAGCCGCATACAAGGATTGATCAGCTTGATGTAGTAAATTTTCAGCGGTGAATTTCTGAGTGTAGTTCCCTGCCACACCAATGCTACAACCACAATTAACAACCTGTTCAGACTCTAGTTGTATTGGCTGTTGAATACTTCGAAGCAACCGCTGACAAAGCTGTTGAAGTACGCCAAAATGTAACGGCTCCATAAGTAATACTACAAATTCATCACCACCGATTCTGGCAACCAAGTCATACCCTCTGACTTCACTAGTCAGCCTTTGTGCAACCGTTCTTAGAACCAAGTCACCACTTTTATGACCAAACTCATCGTTTATCGGTTTAAAGTCATCTAAGTCCAAATACAACACATAAACTTCAATTTTACTTCGTTCAGATTTGGAGGATAATCGGGATAGTTCTTTGAATAGATATTTACGATTCGCCAAATTCGTCAGGCTGTCATGCAAAGATTCATACTCCAGTTGTGATTGCAATTTTTCACTTTTCTCAACCTCATGCTGCAAGTCTTCTAAGCTTTTCTGGAGCTCTTTGGTTCGGGCTGCGACATGGTTTTCTAATTCAGCTTGGTAATCTTGTAAAGTTTGATTAGCTTCGAGCAACGCTTGTTGGTTATTAAATGCATCTAATGCAGAAGAAATAACGTGACTAATTGTGTAGAGTACATCAACAATAACACCTGAATATTCATCATTACGTCGGTAAGACTGAATTATAAAAGCGCCAAGAAAATGATTGCGATTTTTTAACGGGAAGCAGAGCCACTGTTGAGGTATTGAGCCTAACACCTGAAGAGTGCCAGCATCAATTAAGTGTTGTATTTCTAAATCAGTAAAGTTACAAATTTTCTTTTGCTCTAGAGCATAAGCTGTAAGTGTCTTTTTGATTTCTTCAAACTTGATGTCTTCTAAATCTTCAGCCCGAATATCATCTTTAACGTCGTGGAAGTAAGGGAATGACAATTCTCCATTGTTCTTAAAAAGCACAACATAGAAATTATCTGCATAAGTTACTTTTTGTAATATACAATGAATATCAAGAAGAAACCTCTGGATTGAGTCACTGGTATTTAAGCATGCAACAATGTCAGTCACGCTATCTATGACATTGTTATCACTGGTAATGGTTAATTTGGACATTTATATACCTTGCATACTCATCTGGGCTGCCTCAGATAAATATAGTCCGTTTAGCTACGCGTATTTAATTTAAGTTAGAACATTTAACTGATTTTTCAAACCAATCTGGGACTTTATTCGTTAAATGAGGTCTTTCACAAAGTTGATTAGGAGCAATGATGGAATTTTTACATACTATGGTGCGAGTTGAAGACTTAAAAGCATCATTGGCATTCTACTGTGATCTATTAGGTCTTCACGAAGTGAAACGTTATGACAGTGAAGCTGGCAGGTTTACGCTTGTTTATTTAGCCGCTCCCGGCCAGCTTGAAACGGCTAAGCAGACCTTTAGCCCTACTATTGAGTTAACTTATAATTGGGATACTGAAGAGTACACTGGTGGCAGGAATTTCGGCCACTTGGCATTTGCTGTCGAGAATATCTACCAACTTTGCCAAAAGCTAATAGATGCAGGTGTTACCATAAACCGCCCTCCACGCTGCGGCCATATGGCGTTTATTAAATCACCCGATGGTATTTCTATCGAGCTATTACAAAAAGGTGACTCATTACCGCCCCAACAGCCATGGGTAGATATGGAAAATACAGGTAGCTGGTAACTTCAACACAAATGAAGGGGTTAACTGAACCCCTCGATTGTATCTGTTATGCCCAGTACTTGGATTAACAGTAAACCCTCTTTACTTGCTTTGAATGGGTCCTCATGCAAAACAACGTAACTTTGTAAATCTCTTCCGCTCCCTGAAATCTCAGTGCAAAAAGCGTGAATACTGGTGCGTTGTTTCTTTTCCAATTCTTGGGCTTTCATAACCGAGAAGAGCTCTCTAAAAGGAGATAAAGGCTCAATTGGAAACTCTGGGGTCATGTTAGTTTTGTCGTTCTCATTATCAGTTGCCGATTCAACACTCATTATTTTTACAGGCAATGAGTCGTATTGAAAATAGTCGATAATCTCTCTCGAAAATGCATGTGTGTCATTCACAAATATCGAACTGAACCCAGCTTTTCTACTTTTACATAAAGTATCATCTATGGTTGAAAACAAGTACGACACATGCTGCAGTAACTGTTCTTCGGGGAGAATATCAATTAGCCACATCAATTGCTTATCAAATAATCCTCCTTGTTCATCCAATTGATCTTTGAACGCAGCAAAATCTACAAAGGTTGAATCACCTCTCTTTTTTAGATTATTAAAAACCAGTTCAGCAGTAATATCATTAATGTAAGCCTTTGGTAAATGTGCATCAAAAATACAGATTGGACGACATATGTCTAAGTTGTTCATTGTTTGATTTATCGATGGCTGATTGTCTGAGCTAGGTATTATGTTCGAATGAAGCCCATAACCCAGTAACCATTCTTTTTCGGATAAGCTTTTATCTAAATAAAGTAATGCTCTAGTAATATAACCACCATTATAGTTAGGCATTTCTTTAAGCCATTCACTATGAAAACCAAAAGGACCAAAATTGAACCATTGCAGTAACAATGAAGCTGTCACCAGATTCATATTCTTTTTTTGAAAACTTGGTATCACCACTTGGTTTGGTGCAAGCTCAATAAAAGTAGCATTTATATTATGTTTATTTAAATAACACTTTATTTCTTCAAGCGAAGCAAACCAATGTTCAGTTCGGTCGTTTATCAATAGCCCCTCATATGGCGCTTCAGCATTATTAAATGTTTTATAAAACTTTCCGCCGTGTAATACCTTAATACT
The DNA here is from genome assembly GCA_964479805.1 of uncultured Pseudoalteromonas sp. Lineage (GTDB taxonomy): Bacteria > Pseudomonadota > Gammaproteobacteria > Enterobacterales > Alteromonadaceae > Pseudoalteromonas. Next base: position 19,401 of record CAYZOE010000034.1, read on the forward strand.
ACAACTATTTTTTTCTTGGCGTTTATTTATGAATCTATTGTGGTGGGAATGAGCAAGGGATTCGAAAGAGGTCAAAGTAGATATTTTGTCGAGCAATTCATCAAAAAACTGATGCTGTAATGTAAATTGAAGATGAGTATTTGCAACCATAACTAACGCTCCTTGTTACACTAATTGTTTTAAATAAGTAAGCAATACAAAGCAAAAATGCCTTCGATAAAGCATAATTTTGCTATTTAATTGTTTTTGGCAATTACAGATATATTGCTCTATCTTCTGCATCCATACAGACTTGAGTAGGCAATTCTTGACACTATGAGTGACCGCTTTAATCCCTAAAAATAATTGAACGTTTCTTTTATGTTCTAACTTTAAATTATCATGCAGACTTTGCAATTACATGGTATTACAGGCATAAAAAAAGCCAAACTAATGCTTGGCTCTTTAAGATATGTACTGCAAGAAATTATTAACGTTAAATATACTCAACTTCAATAATTTCGAATTCAACGTCACCGTTTGGTGTTTTGATGGTTACTGCATCATCTAATTCTTTACCAATTAAACCACGCGCAATCGGTGAATTGAAAGAGATAAGATTGTTTTTGATGTCTGCCTCATCATCACCAACAATTCTGTAAGTTGTCTCTTCGTCTGTATCACAATTTACGATTGTCACTGTTGAGCCGAAAATAACTTTGCCGTTATTTTGCATCTTAGTAACATCAATAATTTGTACAGTAGACAGTTTCGCTTCAATTTCTTGAATACGACCCTCACAGAATCCCTGCTCTTCACGCGCAGCATGGTACTCAGCGTTTTCTTTTAAGTCACCGTGTTCACGGGCTTCCGCAATGTCAGCCACGATTTTAGGACGACGAACTGTTTTTAATTCGTTTAGCTCTTCACGTAGTAGTTGTTCACCACGTACTGTCATCGGAGTTTGTTGCATTGTCATTCTTTCCCAGAAGTACAGAAGTAAAAGCCCGGTAAAACCGGGCTTTAATATTTCAATTAATTGACTAAGTCTATATCACGATGCATAGACTAGGCAATGCTTCGACAATTAAATTACACGCTTGTGTAACTCTTGTACTGAAGAAACAGTTGCACGGTCATCTGCAGAGTTTGCTTTACAGTTAGCAAATGCAGCATTAAGCGTTGTTGTGTAATTTACTTTACCTTGTAATGCACCGCGACGAAGCACTTTAGAGTCTTCAATCGCTTGACGACCTTCAGTCGTATTCACAATGTAGCAATACTCACCATTCTTAATTCGGTCAAGAATGTGAGGACGACCTTCGTAGACCTTGTTTACGCGACGCGCTTCAATACCCGCTTCTTCAAGTGCTTTAGCAGTTCCGCCAGTTGCATCGAGCTCGAAACCTAATTCACGCATTGTGCGAGCAAGCTCAACAATACGCTTCTTATCACTGTTGCGAACTGAAAGTAGCGCACGACCACCACGTGGCATCACGTTACCAGCACCAAGCTGTGCTTTAGCGAATGCTTCAGCGAATGTGTCACCCACACCCATTACTTCACCTGTTGAGCGCATTTCAGGACCACGCATTGGGTCAACGCCAGGGAACTTAGCGAATGGAAGTACCACTTCTTTTACGCTGTAGTAAGGTGGAATGATTTCTTTCGTTACGCCTTGGCTTGCAAGTGACTGACCCGCCATACAACGTGCAGCTACTTTAGCCAGTGCAACACCCGTTGCCTTAGATACAAATGGTACAGTACGCGCTGCACGAGGGTTAACCTCGATTAGGTATACTTCGCCATCTTTAACAGCAAACTGAGTATTCATTAGACCCACAACGCCAAGCTCTAACGCCATGCGTGTTACTTGGTCACGCATGCGGTCTTGGATTTCAGGGCTTAATGAGTAAGCTGGAAGTGAACATGCTGAGTCACCTGAGTGAACACCTGCTTGCTCGATGTGCTCCATGATACCACCAATGATAACTTGCTCACCGTCACAGATAGCATCCACGTCGATTTCAATCGCGTCATCTAGGAAACGGTCAAGTAGTACTGGCGCTTCGTTAGACGCTTGTACCGCTTCAGTCATGTAACGACGTAAATCGTCTTCGTCGTATACGATTTCCATCGCACGACCGCCCAGTACGTATGAAGGACGAACAACTAGTGGGAAACCGATTTCTTGAGACTTAGCCACTGCTTCTTCTAGTGAAGTAACCGTTGCATTCTCTGGCTGAAGAAGGTCTAAACGCTCAACCATTTGCTGGAAGCGCTCACGGTCTTCTGCACGGTCGATTGCATCTGGTGAAGTACCAATGATTGGCACGCCGTTCGCTTCAAGTTCACGGGCTAGTTTAAGTGGTGTTTGACCACCGTACTGCACGATAACGCCTTTTGGCTTTTCAACACGAACGATTTCTAGTACGTCTTCTAGCGTGATAGGCTCGAAAAATAGACGGTCTGATGTATCGTAGTCGGTAGAAACTGTCTCAGGGTTACAGTTAACCATAATCGTTTCGTAACCATCTTCACGCATTGCAAGGGCTGCGTGTACACAACAGTAATCGAATTCGATGCCTTGACCGATACGGTTAGGACCACCGCCGATAACCATGATCTTGTCTTTGTCTGATGGGTTCGCTTCACACTCTTCATCGTATGATGAGTACATGTAAGCTGTGTCTGAGCTAAATTCTGCCGCACACGTATCTACGCGCTTGTATACAGGAAGAACTTCTAGCGTATGACGCTTCTTACGTACTTCAGACTCGCTTACACCAAGTAGCTCTGCGATACGTGCATCAGCAAAACCTTTACGCTTCAAACGGCGTAAGAAATCTTTGTTCAGGCCAGCCATGCCGCCTTCAACGATTTTCGCTTCGTCTTTGATGATGTCTTCGATTTGCACTAGGTACCAACGGTCAATCTTAGTCAACCCGAATACATCTTCAACGCTCATGCCGTGACGCATTGCATCAGCAACGTACCAAATACGCTCTGCGCCTGGCTCACGTAGTTCACGGACGATTTTTTCTTTCGCGCTAGGGTCATCTAGTGCTACAACTGGGTTCAAACCCGTTGCACCAACTTCTAAGCCACGAAGTGCTTTTTGAAGTGACTCTTGCTGGTTACGGCCGATTGCCATCACTTCACCTACCGACTTCATTTGAGTCGTTAGACGGTCGTTAGAGCCTGCGAATTTTTCGAAGTTGAAACGCGGGATCTTAGTTACAACGTAGTCAATTGACGGCTCGAAAGATGCAGGTGTTGCGCCACCTGTGATGTCGTTTTGAAGCTCGTCTAACGTGTAACCTACTGCTAATTTTGCAGCGATTTTAGCAATTGGGAAACCAGTTGCTTTTGATGCAAGTGCAGATGAACGAGATACACGCGGGTTCATCTCAATGATAACCATACGGCCATCATCTGGATTTACACCAAACTGAACGTTTGAGCCGCCTGTTTCTACACCAATTTCACGAAGAACTGCCATCGATGCGTTACGCATTAGCTGGTATTCTTTATCAGTTAGTGTTTGTGCTGGTGCTACAGTGATTGAGTCACCTGTGTGAACACCCATAGGGTCGAAGTTCTCGATAGAGCATACGATGATACAGTTGTCATTTTTGTCACGAACAACTTCCATCTCGTACTCTTTCCAACCTAGTAAGCTTTCATCAATAAGAAGCTCGCTAGTCGGTGAAAGATCAAGGCCACGGGTACAGATCTCTTCGAACTCTTCCATGTTGTAAGCAACACCACCACCGGTACCACCCATGGTGAAAGAAGGACGAATAATACATGGGAAGCCGATACGTGTTAACGTGTCACGTGCTTCATCCATTGAGTGTGCGATTTCTGCGCGAGGACACTCAAGGCCAATTGCCTTCATCGCTGCATCAAAACGCTCACGGTTTTCTGCTTTGTCGATTGCATCTGCTGTTGCACCAATTAGCTCAACGCCATGCTTTGCAAGTACGCCGTGCTTGTCTAGGTCAAGTGCACAGTTAAGAGCAGTCTGACCACCCATAGTAGGTAATACAGCATCTGGCTTTTCTTTTTCAATGATACGCTCAACAACTTCCCAGTGAATTGGCTCGATGTAAGTCGCATCAGCCATTTCTGGGTCAGTCATAATAGTTGCAGGGTTTGAGTTAACTAAGATAACTCGGTAACCCTCTTCTCTAAGTGCTTTACAAGCTTGCGCGCCTGAGTAGTCAAACTCGCACGCCTGACCGATAACGATCGGGCCTGCACCTAAAATTAGAATACTTTGTATGTCGGTACGTTTTGGCATGGTTACTCCGCTCTAATTACGCTTTACGTGCTTGCATTAGTTCAATGAAATGGTCGAACAGTGGCGCAGCGTCGTGAGGACCTGGGCTTGCTTCAGGGTGACCTTGGAAGCTAAATGCTGGCTTATCAGTACGGTGAATACCTTGTAATGTGCCGTCAAATAACGATACATGCGTCGCACGTAAGTTTTCCGGTAGGCTTGCTTCATCCGCTGCGAAACCATGGTTTTGTGCAGTGATCATGACAACATTACGGTCTAGATCTTTAACTGGGTGGTTACCACCGTGGTGACCAAACTTCATTTTTACCGTTTGCGCGCCCGACGCTAGAGCTAAAAGCTGGTGACCTAAACAAATACCAAAAATTGGCGTGTCGGTTTCAAGGAAAGTTTTGATTGCTTCAATAGCGTAAGTACACGGTTCTGGATCACCAGGGCCATTGGAAAGGAAAATACCATCTGGATTAAGCGCTAACACGTCTGCAGCGGAGGTTTCTGCAGGAACAACTGTTAGTTTACAACCGCGATCAACAAGCATGCGTAAAATGTTCTTTTTAACACCGAAGTCATAAGCAACAACGTGGAATTTCGCATCGTCATCAGACAGTGTTTTAAACCCTTCACCAAGCGTCCAGCTTGTTTCGTTCCATGTGTACTGCTCTTTTGTACACACTACCTTGGCTAAATCCATACCTTTTAGGCCCGGGAAAGCTTGTGCAGCTTCTAGTGCCTTTTGCTCGTCAATATCACCAGCGATGATACAACCGTTTTGCGCGCCTTTATCACGTAGAATACGTGTTAACTTACGTGTATCAATATCTGCGATACCTAAAATATTGCGCTGCTTTAAGTAATCATCTAATGATTGCTCGTTACGGAAGTTACTAGCAAGCAAAGGTAAATCACGAATCACTAAGCCTTTTGCCCAGATTTTGTTCGCTTCTTCATCTTCGCTATTAGTACCCGTATTACCGATATGTGGGTAAGTCAGAGTTACGATCTGTTCTGCGTACGATGGATCAGTCAAAATTTCCTGATAACCAGTCATCGAAGTGTTGAATACAACTTCACCAACTGAAATACCGTCAGCACCGATAGCTGTACCGCGGAACACTGTGCCGTCTTCTAGGACTAACAGAGCGGATTTAGTCAAGTTAACCTCCTAATGGTAAAAAACGGGACCCAGCCAACAAAGCCGGAATACCCGTTTAAAAAGCGCTTGGTAACACGCCACTTATAAAAATTTGGCAAATTCCAAGTATTTTAGATGAAAACTTGAGAAAGGTCTATGAGAAAACCTTAAAAAATTAAAAATATCCACTTTAACTGTTTTTTTACTTGAAACGGTTAAAAAAGTAACTTTTCTATCTAAATCCTAGCACATCTTGCATAGTATAAAGTCCAACAGGCTTGTCTTTTAACCAAGCTGCAGCCCTTACTGCGCCTTTAGCAAAGGTCATTTTAGAGCTTGCTTTGTGGGTTAATTCAAGTCTTTCGCCTTCTGCAGCAAAATAAGCCGTATGTTCTCCTACTATGTCACCGCCACGCATCACCGAATAGCCAATCTCTTTTTGAGATTTTTCATGCTCGTCTTGACTACGATCAAATACAGCGACTTCATCATGATCCCAGCCTTTAGCCTCAGCTATCGCTTCTCCAATCATTAAAGCTGTACCCGATGGAGCATCGATTTTATGTCTGTGATGCAACTCGAATACCTCAATATCAATATCATCGCTCAGCGTTTTTGCAGCTTGTTTTACAAGATTTTCTAATAAGTTGATACCTACAGAGAAATTACGAGAAAACACGATAGGAATATGTTCCGCGGCTTGTTCAAGCTCTGTCATATCTTCAGCGGTTAAACCTGTCGTACCAATAACTATAGGCGTTTTATGCTCTAGTGCTGTTGCTAAGTGCTTTTTCATGCCCGCAGGTAAAGTGAAATCAATGGCTACATCAACGTCTTCGGCAATCACAGCTTCTGTTGAAAAAGCCACATCAGTTTCACCCTGATTAGTAAAATACTGCACTTTAGTACCAATCAAATCATGTTGGTCACGTACATAAGCCGCCGCGAGTGAAGTATTACCAGAAATTAGCGCAGCTTCACACAACACTTTACCCATTCGGCCATTGGCGCCAAAAATTGCAATGTTAGTCATATTCATCCCCATTCAAATTTTCTGTGTTTATACAGAGTTTATAGCCATAAATCATCTTTAAAAATTTCATATCTTATGTTTGAGCTGCAACTGCAACTGGTTCCGTTGCTGAAATTGAGCCGCGATATAATCCTATGAAGAGAATTCACTAATTTAACTAACAAGATAAGTTCAGAATGGAATAAGTGTTGGACATTGGACATTGGACATTGGACATTGGACATTGGACATTGGACATTGGACATTAAGATTTATTTAAAAAAATTCTGCTTTTCAAAAACCTCCTTTGCATTATTAGTTATACAACTAACCCTACTTTTATAGAAAGATAATTAAAGTCGTATCGTACGATATTTTTCATGGATTAAGTTTGACAAAACATCTAGCCATCTATACATTCACACATCCTTTTTATCGCTTGAATTATGCACGTAATTGTGTGAACAATGGCTGCATAATAAAAATAACTATTTTTTAATATGAGGTTTACATGCAGGCGTCTGTAAACAAGGTAGCAGCCAAGTTGTCACTACTGCCTTTACTAACCTTTGTGGCACTCTTTTTAGGTGCAGGCTTATACCTACAATCGCAAGGCGTAGATTATGCGTTCTACCAGTTGCCTGCACCTGTAGCAATTTTACCTGCCATCGTTATCGCATTTTGGGTTAACCGCAAACCAATTAACGACAGTGTAGAAACCTTTATGAGAGGTGCGGGTCACTCAAACATCATCACTATGTGTTTAATTTATCTATTAGCAGGTGCGTTTTCCGCTGTTGCTGGCGCAACGGGTGGTGTTGATGCGGTTGTAAATGCCGGTTTATCGCTTATTCCACCTTCAATGCTTCTACCAGGTCTATTTCTAATTGCTGCCGTAGTCTCAACTGCGATGGGTACTTCAATGGGGACCATAGGTGCCATAGGCCCGATTGCATATGCCGTATCAATCAAAACAGGTATCGACCCAGCACTAATGGCAGGTACCATAGTTTCGGGTGCGATGTTTGGTGATAATTTATCTATTATTTCTGACACCACTATTGCAGCAACGCGCACGCAGGGCTGTGAAATGAAAGATAAGTTTAAAGAAAACTTAAAGATTGCCATCCCTGCAGCTATTTTGACAATCGCCCTACTGACTTTCTTAACTCCAGAGCCGCAAGCTGTGGAGACCAAAGATTTTGATTGGTTGTTAGTGCTACCTTATGCGTTTATCTTAGTGCTGGCTGTTGCGGGTGTAAACGTATTCGTGGTGCTATTTAGTGGCATTATCTTCGCAGCAGCGATGGGATTTACAACCAACTATGAAGTCGGCAGTTTTGCTAAAGACGTTTATAAAGGCTTCAGCGACATGCAAGAGATTTTCTTGCTGTCAATGTTCATTGGCGGCCTGTCTGAGTTTATCCGAGTGAATGGCGGTCTAGATTATCTGGCACATAAAATACAAGGCTTAACGGCATTCATCGCAAAGTTTCACCGTAAAGTGGCTGATCAATTAGGTATTGCAGCACTGGTATTGACCTCTAACTTATGTATTGCAAACAATACCGTGAGCATCATTGTTGCAGGCCCGGTAGCTAAGAAACTGGCTGAAGACGGTAAAATCTCAGCGAAACGTTCAGCAAGCTTACTCGATATTTTTGCCTGTGTGATGCAAGGATCGTTACCTTATGGTGCGCAAGCACTATTACTTGGCGCGACCTTCAAGATCAGCCCGTGGGATGTCTCAACGTCCTCTTTCTATTGCTTCATTTTGGCATTTACAGCAATCGCTGTTATCTGCTTGCGTAGAAATAAAGCATAAAGACTAATAAAAACCACTTTTCTTGATTTATAGCCCCAATTTCTTTGGGGCTATAAATACCCAAAATACTCAAAAGCAATGTTCAGAGCGCCTCTTAGTAGCTCTAGAAAATGCAATGCCTTACTATTTCAACGCTCTTTTTATACTTAATATAAGTAAATAAGCGCTTCCATGGGCCAGTTTGATTTACTTTTATACTGCGTCATCTATTTTCAATTTATAACCACTAAAAAATCGATTAACCTGAACTTGGGTGATGAGGTTTATTAGGAAATTAAACTAAAGTGATATAAATCATTAAAAATCTACAGTCGTATACTAAAGATGATAAAAAGGCGACTCTCTGCATCATCAGAGGCCTATTGCAAGTTAATTTGTCGCTGCAAGCGCTGAATGTAGCGGCTGTAGATAGATTTATTACCCCATGTTTAGGTTAATTATTTCTTGTCTTTAAGCCAATCAATTCTCACTGAACTTCGTCACTTGAAGTAATTTGGGTATATAATTCACATCATATACTCCTTGCGAATAATTTATCATGAATCATAACATCCGCTTATTGGCCTCTCTTGTACTATGTAGTTCTTTCTCTGCTACTGCTGCGAATTGGAGCGACACGCAATTTCATTTGAACTCTGGCGATGTAAAGAACCCATTCAGTCAACAAAGTGCGCAAACGCAAATTTACTCAGTGCAACATGCATCGGGTTATGACTATGGCGATAACTTCTTTTTTATCGACTTTATTAAAGATGATTTAGATGACGGTTTTAATAACAATGACTTTTATGGCGAGTGGTATTCAAGCTTCTTAATGCCAAAAGCGTGGCAACCAAGTACAAACTCAGCAATGCAAAGTGCCAGCTTTGTGGCGGGTATTAATGTGTCAAGCGATGCCAAAGTGCTTAAGTATCTACCCGGTGTAAAAATAAACTGGAAAGTATCAGGCTTTGATTTTCTATCAACGACTTTTACGGCGTATATTGATGACAGCGAAGGCGTTGCAAAAGGCGGCGCACCAACTCAGACCGACAGCTGGATGTTCGATGTTGCTTGGGGCATGCCATTTAATATTGCTGAACATAAGTTTTATTTCACCGGTCACGTCGAATACATTGCCAGTCGTGAAGATGAATTTGGCAATGATGTAAATGGTTGGATCTTAGCTCAGCCTGCTGTGCGTTGGGATATTGGCCATGTTTTGATGGGCAAAGAAAAACAGCTCATGCTAGGTGTTGAATGGCAATGGTGGCGTAATAAACTAGGCACCGATGTCACAGAATCTTCACCGCAACTTCATGTTGTTTGGCATTTCTAGATTAGAATTTTTCTATTAAAAACGCGCCAATTGGCGCGTTTTTAAATCTCTTAGACTTTAACCAGGATAGGTATAGCTTGATTGCAAGCCTAGTGGAATACCAATACCCCAATACGCTAATAAGAACAAGCTCCAACCGATTAAGAAGGCAATTGAGTAAGGTAGCATCATCGCAATCAATGTACCGATACCTGTGTCTTTCACATACTTCTGACAGTATACAACCACCAGCGGGAAGTATGGCATAAGTGGTGTAATGATATTTGAGCTTGAGTCACCAACACGGTAAGCTGCTTGGCTTAAATCTGGTGAAATACCCAGTTGCATTAACATTGGCACAAAGATTGGACCTAACAGCGCCCACTTTGCAGAGCTTGAGCCAACAAATAAGTTAACAAAAGCAGTTAAGAAAATAATACCAATCACTGTGATGTAGCTTGGTAAAGCAAGCGCTTTAAGTACTTGCGCACCCTCAATTGCCAATAATGCCCCTAGATTTGACTGGCTGAATGCAGAGATAAACAAAGCACAGAAGAATGCCATAACAATGTAGTAAGCCATGCTCCCCATTGCCTTACTCATGGCATCAATCATGTCTTTAGACGATTTAAAAGTACCAACCATAAAACCAAAGATGGCACCTGGGATCCAAAATAATAAGAATATAAGTGGCACAATTGATTGCATTAACGGTGCGCTAAAGTCTGTCAGTGAACCGTTCGGGCTACGAAGTGCTGAGTCTTCACCACTTGATGCATAAGCCAATAATGCAAGGCCTGCAATCATCACAGAAGACGCAACTAGGAATGCTTTACGCTCTTTAGAAGTGACTTCATCAAAAGAAGGAAGGTTATCTGTGTCGCCATCTACTTTAGTGGCTTGTAAACGTGGCTCAATAATTTTATCAGTAATGTACCAACCTAGTAGGATGATAAATACGCTTGATGCTGAGGTAAAGAACCAGTTATTTAACGGGTTAACCGCAATCGTTGGGTCGATGATTTGTGCGGAGCTTTGTGTAAAGCTTTGAAGTAATGGGTCAATACCTGATGGGACGAAGTTGGCACTGAATCCGCCACTTACGCCTGCGAATGCCGCTGCGATACCCGCTAGAGGGTGACGACCCATGGCATAGTAAATTACACCCGCAATTGGGATAACCAATACGTAACCTGCATCAGTGGCTGTGTGACTCACAATCGCGATTAAAATAATTGAAGGTGTTAGTAATGCCTGCGGCGTGCGCTTAAGCATCATTTTTAAGCCAGCATTAATATAACCAGAGTGCTCAGCAACGCCTACACCTAACATAGCAACAAGCACAACACCTAATGGTGCGAAGCCTGTGAAGGTTTTTACCATTGAGGCTAAGAAACCTGCCAATGCATCACCGCTTAACAAGTTGTGTATAATGATTGCTTCACCTGTACGCGGATCGATTGCATCGAAAGTCGTGGTTGAAAATAACCAAGAGAGTAACCATATGAGTAACATGGCAGATAAAAATATAATGGCTGGATCAGGCAGCTTATTACCCACTCGTTCAATGCCATTAAGAAACTTGGCCACAGCACCAGTTGGCTGAGCCGTATTCGCTTGTTGAGTCATGCTTTCTTCCAATAAAACAAAATTACTTAACCATAACTTAGATTGCTAGTCTCAAGCAAGGCAACGTCCCCAAAGGCCATACGATCCGATTAGTTAATGAGCATAAAATTATTTTTTTGCGTTATCGCAATAATTAGTAATAAAACTTCACTTAGAATGTGCGTAAATCATAAGAGGGATCCGATTTACCATGATAAATATTGATGATTCAGTGCTTAAAGACATTAAATCCGGTTTTAATCTTCCGCCTAAACCTGAGCTGCTGACTCAACTTCAGCAAACGCTTAAAGATCCAGAGCCTGATTTGAATGATATCGCAAGTTTAATCTCAACAGACGTAGCGACTTCAGCTGCGGTATTAAAAGTCATTAACTCGCCAAGCTATGGCCTTGCTAGAACTATTACTGATATCCGCCAAGCGGTAATGTTTTTAGGATTAAACAGTATTGCTACACTTGTAACGGGCTTTTTACTGAAACAAGCATTCGATCAAAGAAGTTGTTGTATTAAACTAGAGCGCTTTTGGGACACGGCGACAGAAATTGCTGATGTTGCAACATTGATTGGTAAGAAGATAAAATCTAAAGTACCCACCGAAAACCTTCATATGTTAGGTTTATTCCATGATGCAGGTATTCCCGCGCTTGCCGTAAAATACAAAGACTATGTAAAAGTACTCGGCGCCGCAAACCGAGATTATGACAAAAGCCTGGTCAAGCACGAAGAAGAAGCCTACAAAACCAATCATGCTGTTATTGGCTTCTTTTTAGCGAATAGTTGGCATCTGCCAAAGCATACTTGTCAGCTTATTTTACGTCACCATGATGTCGAGTATTTCAATGAAAAGCACACTGACGAAGAGCACATGACCCTCGCGGCGCTAAAGATGGCCGAAAACCTTGTGCATACGCAGAAACGCTTTATTGCCGATCCTGACTGGTCGTTTATTAAAGACAAAGTGCTTAATGCTCTCGAATTAGAAGAAGATGATTATCTAGACATCAAAGAAGATGTTGAAGATTATTTTCAAGAGAAGTTTGGTTAGCTTTTAAAGCTAATTATATCATAACGTTAGAGCTGACAATCTAGTTAGCTCTGCCCTTTTCTCTTCCATAAATTGAACTCATTTAAGCAATGCTTTAGCTGTTTTATCCCAACAAGGTTTCCTACTACAATAAAAATATGTATATTGTATCCAATACTTACTATTGAGCAGATAACAATGAAAATAACAGCACTTGCATTAGCCACCAGTGTCGCACTAGGCCTTGTTGGCTGTAATACCCTTGATACCAAAAACACATCTGATGAATCAAAAACGCCTATTGTCGTCGTAAGTGATGAGGCCAAAGCTTTAGTGCAAAACATTGTTAACGCCGAACTTGATACATTATGGAGCACTGAATTTGATCATCACCAAGCCGGTTTATTGCTCGCGGTTTCAGAAACCATTCGTGAAGAAGTAAAACAACACGGACTAACAAGCCAAAAATTAGAGCGCTTAACTTATTACCTGCGTATTTTTAGTAGTTTTGGTCCTGTCAAAGACTGGCAATCTGGCACTGCTGAATCACTAAACCAAGCCTTACTTGTCATTGCTGAGCATAGCGACTTTTACACCATCGATGAGACGGTTGCTCGCATTCATGAAAACTACGCCACTGCACTATTTCGCTTATACTTCAATGAGGCGCTACAAGGTAAAACTGCCGAGCAGATTCAACCGCTCAGTCAGCTGATTACGCTTTATGGTGAAAGTGCGTTGCCTCAAGGCAATACATCTATGGGCAAAGCCGTCGATTATGCGATGTGGGAAGTACTTAGAGCCGGTGCGGTACTGCCTTATGAAGCGAAACGTAAAAATAGTGAAGCATTTTCGAGCGCCGTTCAACAACAAAGTCTTTTACAAAACTCGTTAGTTAATTTTATTAGTAGCAAAAATGCAGTGCGAGAGGGAGATGACTGGCCTAAGCAACATGCATTATGGGCATTGGCACAGCATTACAACTTATACGTCACACAGTATTGGAACGAATACTACACCCTAGACGAAGAAGCCCAAAAGAGCCTAAACGACGATAAAACCAGTCTGCCTGTTGAAGCAGAATTAGAGCAGCTCGACAACCAAGTATGGCAAGCACTTAGCAAAGACAGTACGCTTTCTGAGCTTGAAAAGCAGACTCTTTACAGCATTCCTTATGTGGTGACGTCGTTTAGAGGTAAGTCAGAGTGTAGTGAAGCACCGTTAGCAGGGCGTTGTATTGAACCTAAAATTACAGATGTCTTGCCGATTAAGCACGAGTGCTCAAAAAGTGCTTACATCTTAGCGCAAGCGATGAGCAAAAAAGAGCTCAATGATTCATGTCAGCGCTTAAACGAGCAAGTTGATACCTTCCATGAGAAACTCGCAACGCAACGCCAACCGGTCGCGAATGATTTCAACGACCAGCTTCGCATCGTGATCTTTGATAACCATGCCGAGTACAACCGCTGGGGCCAACTTATCTTTGATATTCATACCGACAACGGCGGCATGTATATCGAAGGCACAACCCAAGACCCAGATAACATTGCAACCTTCTATACTTTCGAGCACTTCTGGGTGCGCCCTAGGTTTGCGGTATGGAATCTAAATCACGAATTTGTGCATTATTTAGATGGCCGTTTCAATAAGTACGACACCTTTAACCACTTCCCAAGCAACATGGTTTGGTGGTCTGAGGGCTTGGCCGAATATATTGCTGAAGGCGACAATAATCCGCGCGCATTTAAAAAAGCGTTTGAGCTTGATGAGAAAGACTGGCCAAGCCTTCAAGAGGTGTTCGACACTGAATATAAAGATGGGCAAGACCGCGTCTATAAATGGGGTTATTTAGCGGTGCGCTTTATGTTTGAAAAGCACCGTGAAGATTATTTAAAGCTGGCGCACTTCTTACGCACCGATTTCTTCGATGGCTATAAAAAACTGCTAGATGAGTCTGGTGAAAAATATGGTGCTGAATTCAAAACTTGGTTGCAAGCACACAAAGCCGAGCAAACAAAAGACGAAGCGAAAACAGATCCGAAAAAGCCGCGTCAGTTTTATCGCTATACGTACAAAGATTATTTACAGCCTAAACACTTAACTGAAAATAAAGCGCACATGCATTGGCAGTACTGGCATGAAAATGCATCAATAGCAGAGAAAAGAGATTAATTCAACAGTTTCCCTTTGAGTTAGCAAAGTCACCCTCGAAAGTTGGTGGCTTTTTTATTTTGACTTGCCATCAAGTTAATCTAAACCACTTCATTAAATCAAAAACATACTTTTATAGGCTTTTAAAGGATTAATAGAAATCTAGTTTTATTTTATTAAAGCAATCTAATTTTTGATGCCTAAGTAGATAATTAACCGGGTTGATCGCGTTCCAAATATGACCACAAAATTCAAAAATTCAAGTATGTATTTTTGGTATGCATTGCACTATGCAAAAATAAAAAAATAACACATCAAAAAAACAACTTTTACCTATTTAATTCAATTGCTTATAAAAAAACAATGCTGGTGCAAATTTTGCTTTATTAGAGTATTAAATGAGAGGTACCCATTATGATCAAAAATCTTACTAATAAGGCGTTTAAACCGAGCACACTTTTACTGGTAGCGGTTACAACCCATGTCAACGCAGATCAGTCCTGTCTTGATGGTCTCTTTGCGATTGATAGAAAAGCTGAAGCGGGTCAAAGTAGCCTTTACCATCTTGATTTAACTTATAAAACTTACAGCCCACTCGCAGATTCTGCAATAGCAGTGAGTAACCTTGCAGCAAACAACGACACACTCATTATGTTTAAACGTTTAGACAGTGAGACCAATGCGACTAAAATTTATCAATATGACCTGTCTTCTGGTGAAACAACAGAAATTGCAGATACAACCAGTTACCCGATTAAACGTTCTGTCATGTCATCTGCCGATTTCATTTTAGCAACCAGTCAAACCTACATGTATCAATTTGACATTAATACTGGCGCAAAGACAGTGCTTGGCAAAATGCAGACTAACGACGCAAATTGGGATGACTTTAAACATGGAGACATTACTTATTCACTCGATGGTAATACAGTTTATGTCATTAATGCCAAGTCATTGTATACGCTTGACCAGAGCAATATGCAGCTAGATAAAATTGGCGAGCACAACCTCAATTGGCCTTCAGGTATTGCTACAGCGGAAGACGGAACAATGTATGTGTCTGCAAGGAACGCAGGAGAAAATGCCAAAATATACGCTATAAACCCACAAACAGCCGAAGCCCAGTTTGTTATGGAAGGACCTCGCCACATCGCAGATTTAACCTTTGTAACACATTGTGGAAACCCTCTTTTAACCATCGCAGACGAATTTCAACAAGCAATTGATGATGCAAAATCATATTGGGATGCGAATCAACTAGGCGGTGCAGCTGCGAATGTGGCTGGGTTTAAAGACGGCTCGTTCAACTTTAACAAAGATGGCTTTTTGGTAGAAAGTAAAGACCGTTTAAATAAACACAATAAAAAAACAAAATATCCAAACTCAAATCGCTGTGCGAGGCTTTGGAATAATTTGTTAGACGAAAAATATGTACTTAACCGCTCTGGTGCAGGTCGCAAAAAGTCAAATGGTGACACCAAATGGTATTACTCAACAGCCGACGGAGCATTCAAAATAACGGGTGCAAAACAAGGGGTATGTACTTTTACATTGAATAATAATGACGCATTAAAACTTAAATATGATTCAAAAACAGGGGTAGTTGATGTAAGCAAAGATTAGATAATATGCTTAATTACCTTTCAATAATCAGGCTAAGTTACTTGTATGAATTTAACTTAGCCTTATTACTTTTTACTTTGTCAAAACCTTCTCATCGATAGGTTTTCGTGCTCTTGTAGTTTTCATTTAACCCTTCACATCAATTACAACTACCCTTTTTAACATGTTAGTAAGTTATTAAGACTTTTGCGCTAAAGCTACTTTTAAAGTCTTCACTACTATCAAAACTTGATTGCGTTTTTAGCCAAACTTGAGCTGATATTTTTATACTTGCATTTGAGATTTCTAGCGTGCATGTTCATATCAAATACATATTAAAGAATCAATTATTTATTGATACTGACTCTGGCTTAGATATCAACTTTGAAAAGCAGTTAGCTTAAACACTAAATTCCTTATGTCATTGTCGAACTCTATGTTTTTAATGACCATATCAGCTTCTTTGCCGTTCAAGAGTTAATGCTTACTACAATATGAATTAGCCTTTTTGAAGAGAGACTACTCCATGCTCTACTCAGCTAATGAAAGTACGAAGAGTAACAAATTTATTGTCTTGCAAGGTTTCAAAATGACATATTATGACAACAGTCTAGATAGTTCGAAACGTTGATTCACTTATTTAAGAGGGGATAACTAAGGCTCAACTTACAATTGTTTAGTGTTTTACTTTAGTAACTGTTGCACCACAACATGAGTAGAAATAATGCAGTGGCTTGAATAATCAAGCTGAATGTACTCTTTTTATTCAAGCCTTCAAATATCTAGACAACTAGGTTGCATTCCACCATGACTGTCTAGCGATTAGTAAAATAGAGCAGCCGCTAAGCCAACTCTTTAACTTGCTCCCAGATATTAACCACATGAGTTTTGTCATCTTCTGTGAGTTCGCCATTACGATACGCTTTGACCAAGCTTTTCTCGATTTGCTCATTTAACTCTTCAGGTGTTAAATCTTCACCTTCAACCTGTGCGTAACCTACAGCTAAATCAAAGTGACCGCGCAAGTAGCCTCCAGCGAATAGTTCATCGTCACTGGCTCTGTCTACCAAATCATCAAAAAATTGCTGCGCTGACTCTACGTATTGTTGGAATAACATCTTATCTCCTAGTTTAATTCTTCGTGGCCAACGGCATACATCACATGGTCGTTAAAGCCAGTGATCACTTTAATGTAACCACTTAGTTCTTTATCTAATGCTTCATCGCCTGTATCGGTGATAAGCGGTCTGCCATTCAGCGCTTGCAGCTTGGTCTTTGTCGCAATAACCATAATATTCTCTTTGCCAATTTGTCGAATGAGCGCTGGACTTAATTGTTGGTTACCACGGCCGAATATATGGCCTTGCCCACCTATCAAAGTGATCACTAATTTGGTTGGCATCTTCTCTGCGGCAGCAAATAAGTCTGAAGCTATCATGTCTTGACCAATCAATTCATGATCACAGATAAGGTCTACACCTAACAAGGTATTCTCAAGGCCAAGTTCTTCCATAACAGCCGCCACAGTTGAGCCTGAGCCCATAATATATTGTTCGTCATCTTCCATTTCACTGATCACGTAAGCGGCAATATCAGCAAGTACTAATTCATCGCTCTCTTTGCCGCCATTTTTAACGCTTTGCACATAGCGCAACTCGCTCGGTACTTGCATTTCACCGTAACGTTTCGCTTTTACTGTACCTTGACGGAATGCATCTTCGTCAATGTCCATGACGTCGGCTTCACCTAAGGTGACAAGCTCACCCTTTACAAGCATATCGACGACGCGCCCTGCTGCCTTTGGTGTAATTGCATAGACCCCAGAGTGAATTTTACACCCTGCCGGTACACCTAAAACAGGAATTGTGTCATCAACTGCAGCACAAATATTACGTGCAGTGCCATCGCCTCCTGCGAATAGGATCATATCAACACCTGCGGCTAACAATGCTTTTGCAGCCCCTTCGGTGTCTTCAGGGGTGGTAGGAGTGGCACATTGATAAGCTACATACGTCTCAAAACCCATTTCTTTAGCCAGTCGCCCGCCCATTTCACCATTTACAGTATAAACATGAATGTTTGATTGGTTTTCTTTAAGTTGTTCAAGAGCTAATGCTGTTCGAGTATTGGCTTTTGGCTCAGCACCTAATGCCATCGCCCTCGCAGCAGTGTCACTGCCATCACTACCTTTTAGCGCTACGCTGCCTCCCAATCCTGCAACTGGGTTAATGATCAATCCTAGTTTAAACTGCATCTAAAAACTCCTCTGGGCACTGCCAATCAAACTGAGCTTCAGTTAACGGCCATGGGGTTTTGTAAAAATCACTCAGTGCTTTTAACAACTCTTCGGTGCGGATGTTGAAGCCCTTATCTAATAGCTCGAACACTTGCGCCTGTACGCGTTTTTGAAAACTAAAACGACAGGTTTGCTCACCATTCAAATTGTCGACGGACACATTAAAATCAAACCCGGCAGCTGCGCTTAACGCCCATTCAATCGCCTGCGGTTTGATTTCTACATTTTCAAACTCATGTTGTTGCTCTGTACTTCGGCCATCAGGACAATACCAATAACCATAATCCTCCAGCTCACGGCGACGCTCGCCCGCCACTAGCCAATGGGCAATTTCGTGTAATGCACTGGCATAAAAGCCATGGGCAAAAACAACTTGATTATATGAAGTGCCTACATTTTTAGGTAGGTAAATAGGCTCGTGCTCGCCTTTAATCAAGCGTGTGTTGTACGCTTTAAAAAAAAGACCATCAAAGATTTGCATCAGATCTGGAATTTGGTGCGATATAGGGTTTGTCATTCGGTGTATCAAAGGAACTAGAGATCCAAAATGCTGGTGTCTATAATTGCGCCGCATTGTAAAGTTTTTTACCGTGAAAGTAAAAGTAAGAGGTTAAGCCTCGTCTATCTCTGCTGATACGAAAAAGGCGTCTGACGACGCCTTTAGTTTCAAAACAATGTAGGGAAATAATTGTTTGTGTATTGAGTTTTCTAGTTAAGCTGGCTTTTCCGTCGCCTTCAAGTTGTCATCTGTGCTAGATTCATCAGCTTTTTCAGGCTCAGCTTCAACTTTTACTTCTTCAGCTGGCGTTTCGATGACTTCTTCTGATTCAGCAACCACTTCAAGTTCTGGTTTTGTCGTCTCTGCTGGCATTAAGCACTCAGCTGGCTTGAATACCGGGTTGTCATTCGCGAACGTTGCTAATTGTGAACTCAGGTTTTCAATACCCATCTTGTTCATGTAAGTGAAAGGACCACCTAAGAATGGCGGGAAGCCAATACCAAAGATTGCGCCAATATCACCGTCGCGCTCGTTCGCAATGATACCTTCATCTAAACAACGTGCTGCTTCATTTAGCATTAACGAAACACAGCGATCTGCGATTTCTTTCTTATTTAAACGTGGGCTTGGCGTTACACCAAGTAACTCGTAAACGGACTCATCGACTTTCTTGCCTTTTTTGTCGTACTTATAGAAACCACGACCTGTCTTACGACCTAAGCGTTTGCTATCGATTAAACGATTAAACGCATCCGGCGCTTTAAAGCGATCGCCTAGCTCTTTTTCAAGAATTGGAGCAATCTTAGAGCCAATATCGATACCTACTTCATCAAGTAATGCCAGTGGACCAACTGGGAAACCAAATTCAACCAGTGCAGCATCAATCTTCTCAATAGGCTCACCTGCTAGCAGTAAATTCGCTGCTTCATTCACATAAGGCGCTAGAATACGGTTTACGTAGAAACCCGCTTTGTCTTTCACCACAATAGGCGTTTTACCTTGCTTACGGGCAAATTGTACCGTGCGCGCAATGGTTTGCTCAGATGTACCGTCATGAGGAATGATCTCAACCAACGGCATTTTTTCTACAGGTGAAAAGTAGTGTAAGCCAATGATGTTTTCTGGACGCTGTGCTTTTTCTGCAATTTGTGCAATCGGTAATGACGATGTGTTACTTGCAAAAATAGTCTCAGGTGAACAGTTTTGTTCAATCTCAGCCACCATGCTTTGCTTCAGGTTTAAGTCTTCAAACACCGCTTCAATTACCATATCGACGTGCTTAAAGCCTGAGTAATCAGTCGAGCCCGTAATACGGTTCATAGTTTGCTGCACATCAGCATGAGACATGATGCGACGCTTCTGACGCTTAGATAAAATCTTGTAGCTGTAGTTGAGTGCATTGCTCACACCTTGCTGTGCCACGTCTTTTACGCGCACTAAGGCTTTTGCTTTAACTGCACTCACATGCGCAATGCCTGCGCCCATCAAACCACCACCAAGAACAGCTGTGCGCTTCACTTTTACGACATCATCTTGGTAGTCTTTTTTCATTTCTGTGGTCGCGAAGAAAATACCACGTAATGACTTAGACACTTCAGTCATTACTAGGTCAGCAAACCCTTCCGCTTCTGTTTTATAAGCTTTCATAGGATCAAGCTCTACAGAGGCACGCACAGCTTTGATGATATTAATCGGTGCAGGGTAATGGCCGCCCGTTTTCTTAAGCACACCTTCTTCTGCTTTTTTGAAGATAATGTTACGACCGAATGGATTTGACTCAAGCGCCCAGCTCAGCTTATTTAGCTTAGGCTGAGATGGCTTTGCTTTGCCTTTCGAAGCAAACTTAGTTGCAACATCGAGCAAAATGCTTTGTGGTACACAGTCATTAACAAGCCCTGCTTTTTTAGCTTGCTTAGCACGCACTTGCTTACCTGTTAGCATCCACTCTAGCGACTTTTGGATACCCACTAATTTTGGTAAACGTTGTGTTCCGCCGCCACCAGGTAATAAACCTAACTGTACTTCTGGTAAACCTAATTTTGTGATGTCGCTGTTTGTACATACACGGTAATCACAGGCCAGAGCAAACTCTAGGCCGCCACCTAATGCTGCACCATGGATAGCTGCAACTGTCGGGTATGCTTGATTTGCCATAGCGAAGAAAGCTTGCTGACACATTTCTGATAGTTCTAACGCATTGTTACGCGTTTTTGCACTATCCAACATCTTAATATCAGCACCTGCGATAAAGTTATCTTTTTTACCGCTGATGAACACCATACCTGTAATGTTGTCATCACGGCCTTGCTTTAAGATTGCCGATAAATCATCGGCAAAACTTGCGCGCAAGGTATTCATTTTCTCATCGGCAACATCTATGGTTACAACTGCAATCTTGCTATCCGTTAGCTCATAACTAAATACTGACATTATGCACTCTCCAATACGAAGGCCGCACCAAGACCACCTGCAGCACATGCAGTTGTCAGTGCTAACCCGCCACCACGGCGTTTTAATTCATTTAAACTCTGTGTGATAAGACGTGCGCCAGTCGCTGCAAATGGGTGACCATAAGCCAGTGAACCACCGTTAACGTTAAACTTATCCATATCAATTTCACCGATCGCTTTCGAGCGACCTAGTTTTTCTTGCGCAAACTTATCACTACCAAACATCTTCATATTCGCAAGAGCCTGCGCAGCAAATGCTTCGTGCATTTCAATTAAATCTAAATCTTGTAATGTGATCCCCGCTCTGTCTAACGCGATAGGCGTTGAATGCGCTGGACCCATTAGCATATCTTCGTGTACGCCAATTGCCGAGAAACCAAAACTGCGAACATAACCAAGGATCTCATAACCAAGCGCCTTGGCTTTGCTTTCACTCATCATCAGTACGGCCGCTGCGCCGTCTGTTAATGGTGTTGCGTTTGCGGCAGTTACAGAGCCGTGTTGTCTATCAAACACAGGACGAGGCTTTGCATAACCTTCAATGGTTGAGTTATGGCGAATATTGTTATCTTGTTCGATGAAAGACTTATAAGGTGGTACATGTGCCGCCATCACTTCATCATTGAGAAGGCCATCATTCCAGGCTTTACTCGCTAATGAGTGTGAACGGTGTGCCAATGCGTCTTGATCCGCACGGCTAATGCCGTGTGTTTTAGCCATCTGCTCAGCCGTTTGGCCCATTGATAAACCAGTTGAATACTCAGCCACCGCTGGCGGTACTGGTAATAAATCTTTAAGACGAAGTTTGCTGAAGATTTTCAGACGCTGGCCTAAAGTACGCGCTTTGTTTAAATCAACTAAGCTGCCAGCTAGCTTTTTACTTACACCAATTGGTAATACAGAAGAAGAATCTGCACCACCTGCAATACCAACATGGGCGTTACCTGCCACAATAGACTCTGCGACGTTGGCAATGGCTTGGAAGCTGGTCGCACACGCTCTAGATACTGAGTAGGCATCTACCGATACTGGCATACCTGTACCTAGTACGATTTCACGCGCGATATTTGGCGCTTCAGGCATTTGTACTACTTGACCAAAAACCAGTTGGTCAATTTCATTTTTATCAAAGTTAAGAC
>CAYZOE010000035.1:0-41325 GCA_964479805.1 uncultured Pseudoalteromonas sp.
CTACAGCAACGCTGATAAAATTCGCACGCAATTCCTAATACTCAATTCCACGTGAGAGATACCGCAAACATGCTAAGAATTGCAAAAGAAGCCCTAACTTTCGATGATGTGCTACTCATCCCTGCACACTCAACTGTATTACCTCATACCGCTGATTTAAAAACGCGTTTAACGCGTGGTATTGATTTAAACTTACCTCTTGTTTCTGCTTCAATGGATACTGTAACTGAAGCACGCCTTGCTATTGCACTTGCGCAAGAAGGCGGCATTGGTTTTGTTCATAAAAATATGACTATTGAAGAGCAAGCAAGTAACGTTCGTAAGGTGAAAGCTTATGAAGCGGGTATCGTATCTTTCCCTGTCACTGTGACAGCTGACCTGACAATTGAAGGTGCGCTAGAGCTTGCACATGAGAAAGGTTTCTCAGGTTTCCCTGTAGTTGGTGATAATAACCAACTAGAAGGTATCGTAACCAGCCGTGATATGCGTTTTGAAACGCAATTAGATAAACCTGTTTCTTCAGTAATGACGAAAAAAGCCGATCTTGTAACGGTAAAAGAAGGCGCTGCACGTGAAGAAATCTTAGGTCTGATGCACGAGCACCGCATTGAAAAAATCCTAGTGGTTGATGATGCATTTGCATTGAAAGGCATGATCACAGTTAAGGATTATCAAAAAGCACAAGAAAAGCCAAATGCATGTAAAGACGAGCAAGGTCGTCTTCGTGTAGGTGCTGCTGTTGGTGTGGGTGCAGGTACTGATGAGCGTATCGCTGCGCTTGTTGAAGCGGGTGTTGACGTGCTGCTTATCGATACTTCACACGGTCACTCTCAAGGCGTAATTGACCGCGTTAAAGCAACACGTGAAGCATACCCAGATTTACAAATCGTTGCCGGTAACGTTGCAACAGCTGAAGGCGCGATTGCGCTAGCTGATGCGGGTGCTGATGCAGTTAAAGTTGGTATTGGCCCTGGTTCAATCTGTACTACTCGTATTGTCACAGGCTGTGGTGTGCCGCAAATTACTGCTATCTCTGATGCTGTTGAAGGCTTAAAAGGCCGTGATATCCCTGTGATTGCTGATGGTGGTATCCGTTTCTCTGGTGATATCGTAAAAGCACTTGTGGCTGGTGCATCATGTGTAATGGTTGGCTCTATGCTTGCTGGTACTGAAGAGTCTCCAGGTGAAGTTGAGCTTTACCAAGGTCGTTACTACAAATCTTACCGTGGTATGGGTAGCTTGGGGGCGATGAACCAAAAAGAAGGTTCGTCAGACCGTTACTTCCAAAAATCAAATGAAGCAGACAAATTGGTACCAGAAGGTATCGAAGGTCGTGTTGCATATAAAGGTCCTATTGCAACGATTATTCACCAGCAAGTGGGTGGTATACGCAGTGCAATGGGCTTAACTGGCTGTGCAACGATTGCTGAACTAAATACAAAACCTCAGTTCGTTAAAGTAACGTCTGCAGGTATGGGTGAGTCACACGTTCACGACGTGCAGATCACCAAAGAAGCGCCAAACTACCGTATGGGTTAATGCGCAACGCATATTAAAAATTGGGCTAGCTCAGGCTAGCCCTTCTTAATTTTAGGTAAAGTTCGTTTTTGTGCTTTACTAAACTTATCGTTTTCTAACCAACGAGATTATCAATGAGCAAAGACATCCACGATTCCCGCATTTTGATCTTAGATTTCGGTTCTCAGTACACGCAGCTTATCGCGCGCCGTGTTCGTGAAATCGGTGTTTACTGTGAGCTTTGGGCTTGGGACGTAACGGAAGAGCAGATCCGTGAATTCAACCCACAAGGTATTATTTTATCTGGTGGCCCTGAGTCAACGACAGAAGAAAACAGCCCGCGTGCACCTGAGTATGTATTTAATGCTGGCGTGCCAGTATTAGGCGTATGCTACGGTATGCAGACTATGGCAATGCAGTTAGGCGGCCTAGTTGAAAGCTCAGACAAGAAAGAGTTCGGTTACGCACGTGTTGAAAAACTAGGTAACTGTAAACTATTCGAAGACATTCAAGATCACATTGAGAATGGTTCGGACTTCCTAGACGTGTGGATGAGCCATGGTGACAAAGTAATTGAAGTTCCAGAAACATTTGTAACTTCAGCTAAAACAGATACATGTCCTCATGCGGCTATGTCTTGGGAAGAAAAACGTTTTTATGGTGTTCAATTCCACCCAGAAGTAACGCACACACAACAAGGTCAGCGCCTTTTAGAGCGTTTTGTTATTGATATCTGTGGCTGTGAAAAGCTTTGGACTCCATCGCAAATCATTGAAGATGCCGTTACTAAGATCAAAGAAAAAGTGGGTGATGACGAAGTTATACTAGGCCTATCTGGTGGTGTCGATTCATCAGTCGTAGCCATGCTTATCCACCGTGCAATCGGTAAGAAGCTAACCTGTGTATTCGTTGATAACGGTCTGCTTCGTTTGAACGAAGGTCAGCAAGTAATGGAAATGTTTGGTGATAAGTTCGGTCTTAACATCATCAAGGTTGATGCTGAAGAGCAGTTCTTAAATGACCTAGCAGGTCTTTCAGATCCAGAAGATAAGCGAAAAGCAATCGGCCATACGTTCATTGATGTGTTCGATGCTGAGTCTAAAAAGCTGAGAAATGCGAAATGGTTAGCTCAAGGTACAATTTACCCAGACGTAATCGAGTCAGCAGCCTCTAAAACAGGTAAAGCGCATGTTATTAAATCTCACCATAATGTAGGCGGTTTGCCTGATGATATGGAAATGGGTTTAGTTGAGCCACTACGCGAATTATTCAAAGATGAAGTACGTAAGATTGGCCTTGAGTTAGGTTTACCTTACGACATGCTGTACCGTCACCCGTTCCCTGGTCCAGGTTTAGGTGTACGTGTACTAGGTGAAATCAAGAAAGAGTACTGTGATTTACTTCGTCGTGCAGACGCTATCTTCATTGAAGAGCTACATAAAGCTGATATTTACCATAAAGTATCTCAAGCATTCACAGTGTTCCTTCCAGTTAAATCGGTTGGCGTAATGGGTGATGCTCGAAAATACGACTGGGTTGTGTCACTGCGTTGTGTTGAAACAATTGACTTCATGACGGCGCGTTGGTCACACTTACCTTATGATTTCTTAGGTCTGGTATCAAACCGCATCATTAACGAGATTGATGGTATCTCACGCGTGGTTTACGATATTTCAGGCAAGCCACCTGCAACTATCGAATGGGAATAATGGCCAAGTAATTCATTGCTAATTTTATGATTAAAAAGGCGAATAGATAAAATATTCGCCTTTTTGTTTATTTAAGCTGCAGTTAAACGTTTTTTTGAAATTTTTACTTTACCTTTAAAAAAACCTCTCTATAATGCGTCGTCATTGCAGGGGCGTAGTTCCAATTGGTAGAACAGCGGTCTCCAAAACCGATGGTTGCGGGTTCGAGTCCTGCCGCCCCTGCCACTTCTTACTTTGCTTTCTTGGTCACAAACCTTTATATTCTCAAAAAAATTCTTCAAGATTTATTTATGCGCGCATTGCATGCAGATGTTTTAGGTATTACACCACTTAAACTTAATTCACATTTTGCTCCTGAGATAACAGAGTTTGAAGTGACTTCGACTGAACACAATAAGATGCCTTCAATGGCTTCTGAGCAGAAAACTGAGCAACTTGGAGTACTAACCCTACCACATCAATTACATGTTGATTTATTATTGCTACAGCCAGCAGGCTTTGCTGAAATAATAAAGGGTGATAGCGTCAATCTGCAAAACAACATCCTCACTCTGCCTTCAGAGAACCTCACTGTTAAGCACAAACGTGCGTTATGGAAGTTATTACATGACAAATAAAATAGTAACAGGCTTACTCAACAATACGCCGCTTGAAATCATCATGGATATTGAAGAGGCATGTCATAGCTTTCCTTGGAGTGCTAAAACCATGCAATCCTGTTTAGGTGGCCGCTACTATAATGCGGGCTTATTATTGGGTGATGAGCTGGTTGGCTTTTATGTTGCTGAGCAGGTAGGTCCTGATCATACTTTAATGGATATTTGTGTTGTCCCTGAATATCAAGGGATGGGTTATGCACAGCAACTTATGATTCACTTATTAGAGCAGGCGAAAACACTTGGAGCCGAAAACTGTTTTTTAGAAGTAAGAGAATCAAATTTAAGCGCGATTGCGGTTTATCAAAAATTCGACTTTTCAGAAGTGGGATTACGGAAAAACTACTATCCAGCGAAAGAGGGTAAAGAGCACGGAGTTTTAATGGCGAGAAGCTTTTTTTAAATCGCTAACGCTATTTAATTTTCAGTTTCGGGCTGCTGTGCCAAAGTGTATTTGATTGCTTCACAAAGGTTCAATTGGGTATACTGCCACTGTGCTTGCTGGTTGGTCATTAAGCTTTTTTCAAGCTCTTCAGCTGCACTGTGAATGTTCATAAAGCCAAAACAGCCAGCACTACCTTTTAAGCTATGAGCAAGCGCTCTGAGCGATTCCCACTCTTGATTAGCATAATAGCTTTTTACTTGATCAAGGTAATCAGGCAACTTTTCCATGTAATTTTTATTGATTTGGACAAACTTTTCACTGGCTAAGAGTGAGTCCCACTTAGACTGACTCGCAGCTTGGATCTGTAGGTGCTCTAAAAGCACTTGACCAAGCTGCTTTTTATCGATTGGTTTTGCCAAAGTTGCGTCACAACCAGCTGCAAGGTATGACTCAACATCATGCTTCATGACATTTGCAGTTAAGGCAATGATAGGGCCATCGTAAGCTGCATGTCTGAGCATTTCAGTGGCTTCAAGGCCGCCCATAACAGGCATTTGCATATCCATTAAAATAAGTTGATAATCATTAACTAAGGCTTTCTCAACAGCTTCAGCGCCATTATTGGCTATGTCAGGCTTTATGCCCCATGCATCAAGAAGTAGGCAGATCAGCTCTTGGTTATCAGGGTTATCTTCGGCAAGGAGAATGTTGGCATCGAACTGTGTTGCAGCAAGTTCTTGAGAGGCGTCAGGGATGTTCACAGACTCTTCCAACTTATTGATAAGTTGGTAGTCGCCATTCGGGAAGTTCGCTAAAACACGAATAGTAAACCTACTTCCCACACCTTGTTCACTCAGTAATTCTACATCTCCACCGAGTAGCTGAGCTAAATTTTTAGAAATACAGAGACCCAAACCAGTTCCACCGAAGCGGCGTGTAGTCGTGCTATCAGCCTGCTCGAATGGTTTAAATACGCGTTTAACTTCACTATCAGACATACCTATACCGGTATCTTCGATAATAAACTCAACACTTTGGCTTTGGTGAATAAACCGCACGCTTAGGCGCATGCCACCGTATTCGGTAAATTTAACAGCGTTGGTAGTGATATTCAGCAATATTTGCTTTAAACGGGTGATGTCACTGTAAATTGAGCGTGGCAACGGGAATTGGTAGTCCATCGAAAAAGACAACTGTTTTTCTTGTGCCAGTGGCGCAATGATCGACTCAACATCTTCTAGTAACGGCTGAAGTTTGAATGGTCGATTCTCTACATCGAGCTTCTCAGCTTCTATTTTTGATAAATCTAGAATGTTATTAATAAGCTCTAACAAGTGCTTTGAGTTTCGCAGTACCGTGCTTAAGTGGTTTCTATTCGCGGTTGCTTGTGGGTTAACAATCAGTTGCTCGGTAAAGCCCATAATGGCGGTGAGTGGTGTACGAATTTCATGACTCATATTCGCTAGGAAGCGACTTTTTAAATCGCTGGCCTGTTCAGCCTCTTTAATGGCGATTTCGAGTTGTCGATTCGTTTCTTCTAGCTCTTTGGTACGCACATCAACCATTTCTTCTAGATGTAACTTATAGGTTTTTAACTCAGATTGTGAATCCTTGATCTGTTTTACCATATGATTGAAATCTCTGAACAAAACCCCAACTTCATCGTTGCTTTGCTCAGGTAAAGAAACCGATAAATTACCATCACCTACTTTATGACTTGCAGCACCGAGTAATTCAATTGGATTTAAAAGTAGGTTTCTTACCACTATAAAAATTAAAATAGGAAGAGTTATCACCGACAAAATAACGATTAAAGCAGTGATCAAGCTAATTGCTTTACCTGATTGGTATAAAAGGGCTTTTGGTATACTCGATAAGTAATAATAACCACCGCTTAACTGGACTGCATAGACCATACGTTCTATGTTATCGACACTCGATAATTTGATTGACTTAAGCGTACTGCGCTCAGCGGTTTCTTGTATTTTTTGAGTTTCTTCGGCGTTCAAAGCTTGTGCATAGAGACTCGGATCTGAGCTGAACAAGATTTCACCCTGCTGGGTGATCAATAAATTTAAAGTATTGTTGTATGGAGACTCTAATATACTCGAGTGTATTACCGAAGGGTCAACTTGAACTATGATGTAGCCCTGTTGCTTTGGCCTTTTGAGCTGGTAATCAACACTGAATATTTGCTGTACAAGGTAGATATGCGTGGTGTTGTTATCAGTCGGAACCATGAATTTCTGCTGTCGCATACTGTTATTTTTTACTTGCTCAAAAAATGGATAGCTTTGTGGTGCCTGATTTAAATTATTAGCATAGTATGCTTTTGAGTCGCCTTGGGGTGAAACTAGGTTAATACTTAATATGTCAGGGTAGGCATCACTATAACTAGCGAATACATCCATTAAGGCCCCAAGTCGAGCTGTTTTTTCAAAAGGCGTATCAAAATCTTTGGAAAGAAAATCGCTTAATACAGGAGAAGCTGAGAGCAGTTTGGTGGTCGATTGGTAGATTTCAATATAGTTGAACATTTTCTGATGCTGTTGTTCAACAAACCGGCTTACTGTCAGTTTGGCTTGTTTTTGTGTTGAGCTAGTAACGTTAGTTAAGGTAAATCCACCTAGAAACAGCAAAGGTAAAATCACCAATGGAGTGATGTACCATAATAATTTTATACTTAACTTGCTTGTTTTCATGCGATTAAAATAACGTCCTAAATGTTCTTATTGTTAGCATAATGGAACATAGCCCTAGTAACTAATCCTAAGACAATGCGGCTTTTTTAACAAGTCATATGCGCTATGTTCATACTTGCTTAATAAATCAACTATTTTGCTTCAAATAAACATTGAGTGAATACTAGGTCATCGATAAGTTGATAGTGAACATTAACTTTAAAACCCATTTGTACTTGCTCACTTAAGTTATGCATTATTTCAAAAGTCAATCTAGTCTCGTCAAATGCAATTAATCTCGCTTTATCAAAACCAAAATATTTTTTCACAAAAGGGTATAGGACCTTATAGATACTTTCTTTAGCAGAAAAAATAACACTTAGGGGGTGTGTTACTTGCTCACCAAGTTCATTAAATTGTGCTTTTTCGTCATTTCGTAATATGTGTGTTTGCAGTTTTGTCTCTTGACTATCCTTCATCAATTTTTCGACATCAATACCGACGCCAGTTGTACCGTGTTTTATTCCAGCTATCGCAGCAGCAATGCCTTTGGTATGAGTAATAGAACCAAATGTACCCGACGGCCAAATTGGCACTCTATCATCCGCAGTATGGATGATTGGGTTATCAAAATTCAGTGCTGTTAGTGCCTGAGTGGCACAAATTCGGCCAGCTAAATATTCGGCTTGGCGTTTAAGAACTGCTTTTTTTATACGTTCAGGAAAAGGCTGGTTGAATAAATCAAAACTTTGAGGTTCATAGCTGTCTGCGTCGAATTCAAGCACCACGAGTTCAAGTGGGAGGTGATTTTTAAAAACAGACGATTTGATTACTTGCATTACTCACTCCTTTTGTGGGAAGTGAGTGTCATTTATTTATTTTTAAATCGCAAGCTTTTCTCAGCAGAATAAAAGATGGACTACTTAAGCGGTCCATAAGTTTTACAAAAGTTTACCTGCTTTCTTTTAGCCAAGCTTTTAGGATAACTCTAAATTAAAAAACGTCTTAGCTAGATCACTAAACACATACTTTGTTACAAACCTGAAAAATTACTTTGTAATAAAAACTTGGGTTTAGGGTCTTAGTGTTAGACGTATGAAATGGATTGATACTATGCAGCAGAGTCAAACTTTGTGTTATCTAAGTGCATCGCCTTGGCAGCTATTAAGAAAAACCACCGCTATTTTATTGCCAGCGATTTGTATTCTATTGGCCTATGACTTAGCCGAATCGTCGATGATAGCCAATACCAATGAGCAACTTCTACAGCTCTATGGGTATGCCCAGCCTTTATTTGTAACCTTGATGGCATTTGCTGTTGCCTTGTCGGTTCGAACGAATATGGCCATGGTGCAATTGGTTGAGCTGAAAAATAAAGGATTGTTTGCTCATATTCGCTTTGGTGTATTTGCCAGTGCCGCTGTATCTATTTTCTTATTACTCACATTAGAAGAAATACTGGCCTTATTTGGTTTAGCTGAGTGGTTGAGTACTTTATCGGACGTGCAGTCTGTCGAGTTTACTTCAGAGATCATGTCGTTTTTAACAGTGCGGATCAGCACACTCTTTGCTTTAGTGATTATTTGGCAAGTTAGCAGCGCGCTCAGAGCGTTAAACGATTGTTGGTACTCGGCACTGTATTTATTGCTTTGGATGATGTGTAAATCAATTGGGTTGTTAGTGTTAGCTCAGCAAAGCGAGCTTCATTTGCTGAGTTCTCTAGCCCAGTTGCATGCTTTTGTTGATGTTTTATTTGCAGCGATAGGTTTAAGCCTTGTGTTTATGAGGCATAAATCGAGTTTATTTGCATCAGACAAAGCAGTAAATGGAAATTTAGATACGATACTCATTATTTGTCAGCAGTTAATACCTGCATGCTCTCTTGCGCTATTAACTTATATCGCCAGCCAGTCTGATACCGCTTTTATAGGAGTATTTGCTTTAACCTTTAAGATAGAAGCATTGGCTTTATTGATCCCTATGGTGCTGACCGCTTCATTGCCTGCAATAGTGGGCGTCAATTATTGGTCGAACAATAAAAAACGTACTGTGAGTATCTTAAAAAGTGCGTTTTATCTCATTATTGCTATGCAATGTGTGATAGCCGCTTTACTTTATTTATTTCAGTCACAGCTGTTTGCTGGGATCTGCCCCGATTGTCAGCAAATTACCTTGTTAAAATACTTCATTCAATTCTTACCCATTAGTTATGTCGGTTTAGGTATGTCTATGGTGTATGTCTCTTGTTTGAATGCCATGGGCAAGAGTAAACAAGCCATGGTGTTTTTGGCTTTCCACCGTCTATTGCTTATCCCAATTTTGGCTGTGTTGGGGCTTAATCTATTGGGCAATATGGGGTTGTTTATTGGCTTAGCAGTATCGCATTTCATTATGAGTGGTTTTGTATTCTATCAGATCACTGTTGTTTACAGCCGTTCAAGTGATGAACAAAACGACATGATGCAATTAGATTTGCAAACAGAAAAAACTTAACTGTTTGAGAAGAAAAAGTTGTTATAAAAACCGCTGTACGATTGAGTATCTTGGCAAGATAAGCGAAAATAGTCGATTAACTGATATTCATAGCCTGAGCAGGACAAGTAATTTCATTTTACTTGTGCTGTGCTCAACTTAAGAGAAGATTTTAATCGATGTCAAACGCTTCAATTCCTCAGGAAGTCTCGAAAAGACGGACTTTCGCGATTATCTCGCACCCGGATGCGGGTAAAACCACCATCACAGAAAAAGTACTTTTATTCGGAAAGGCCTTACAAAAAGCCGGTACGGTAAAAGGCCGTGGTTCAAACCAGCATGCTAAGTCTGACTGGATGGAAATGGAAAAAGAGCGTGGTATCTCGGTAACAACCTCTGTGATGCAATTCCCGTATAACGATGCATTGGTGAATCTACTAGATACTCCGGGACACGAAGACTTCTCTGAAGATACTTATCGTACACTGACAGCCGTTGACTCATGTCTGATGGTGATCGATGCAGCAAAAGGTGTAGAAGACCGTACACGTAAACTGATGGAAGTTACACGCTTACGTGACACGCCAATCGTGACTTTCATGAATAAGCTTGACCGTGACATCCGCGACCCTATGGAAGTGATGGACGAAGTTGAAACTGAACTTAACATCATGTGTGCGCCGATCACTTGGCCAATCGGCTGTGGTAAAGAGTTTAAAGGTGTGTATCACATTCACCGTGATGAAACGATTTTATACGCAACTGGTCAAGGCCATACCATCCAAGAAAAGCGCATCATTAAGGGCTTAGATAACCCAGACTTAGATGCAGAAATCGGGGATGAATTAGCCGAACAGCTTCGTGAAGAGTTAGAGCTAGTAATCGGTGCATCAAACGAATTTGATCACGACCTATTTTTATCGGGTGAATTAACACCTGTGTACTTTGGTACAGCATTAGGTAACTTCGGTGTTGACCATATGCTTGACGGTTTGACTGAGTGGGCGCCAACGCCAATGCCACGTCAAACAGAAGAGCGTGAAGTCAAAGCAGAAGAAGAAAAGTTCTCAGGCTTCGTATTTAAAATTCAAGCGAACATGGACCCGAAACACCGTGACCGTATCGCCTTCATGCGTATTGTATCGGGTAAATATACCCAAGGTATGAAGATGGACCACGTACGTATTGGCAAAAAAGTCAGTATTTCTGACGCGGTTACTTTCATGGCCGGTGACCGTGAACGTGCGCAAGAAGCGTTTGCCGGTGACATCATTGGTTTGCATAACCACGGTACAATCCAAATCGGTGATACTTTTACTCAAGGTGAGAAGCTTAAGTTCAGTGGTATTCCAAACTTCGCGCCAGAGTTATTCCGTAGCATTCGCTTGAAAGATCCTCTTAAGCAAAAGCAGTTATTAAAAGGCCTAGTTCAGCTTTCAGAAGAAGGCGCGGTACAGGTATTTAGACCATTACAAAATAACAGCCTAATCGTAGGTGCGGTTGGTGTGCTGCAGTTTGATGTGGTTGTTGCCCGTTTGAAAGCGGAATATAACGTAGATGCAATCTACGAGAGTGTGTCAGTACAAACTGCGCGTTGGGTAACCTGCGACGACGATAAGAAAATGGCTGAGTTTAAACGTAAGTGTGAAGCAAACTTAGCCCTTGATGGTGGCGATAACTTAACTTACATTGCACCAAGCCGTGTAAACTTAAACTTATCAATGGAACGCTATCCTGATGTTCAGTTCCATCACACACGTGAACACTAATAAACGCTTAAATTGAATCGAATTTAACCTTGCTGGCATTGAAGGCTGGCAAGGGTTACAGGATAAAAAATGAATATCAAAACTCTATTAATTGAAAAAGCCAACGCGGCGATGCACGCTGCGGGTATTCCTGAAGGCACAAACCCAGCGGTTACACAATCTACTCGTCCGCAATTTGGTGATTACCAAATCAATGGTGCAATGGGCGCTGCAAAAGCTTTAAAAACTAACCCGCGTGAACTTGCACAAAAGATCATCGACAATTTAGACGTTGCAGACCTTGCTGCAAAAACGGAAATTGCAGGCCCAGGTTTCATTAACATTCACCTAAAGCCTGAGTTTTTAGCTGCAAGCCTAGAAGCGGCAAACCAAGATGCAAAACTTGGTGTTGCTGAGCATGCAAACCCGCATAAAGTTGTGGTTGATTACTCTTCACCAAACCTTGCAAAAGAAATGCACGTAGGTCACTTACGTTCTACCATCATTGGTGATGCGGTTGTACGTGCCCTTGAATTCCGTGGCGATAAAGTTATTCGTCAAAACCACATGGGTGACTGGGGTACACAGTTCGGTATGCTTATCGCACACCTTGAAGATTTACTTGAGCAGGGTGTTGACCTTGAAAAAGTCGCACTTGCTGACCTTGAAAGCTTCTACCGTGACGCGAAAAAGCGTTTCGATGAGGAAGAAGGCTTTGCCGATAAAGCGCGTGATTACGTCGTTAAGCTACAAGGTGGCGACGCGCATTGTAAGAAACTTTGGCAGATGTTTATCGACACGTCGGTTAAACACTCTGAAGAAGTATACGCGAGATTAAACGTTACCCTTGGCCGTGACGATATTAAAGCAGAAAGCGCTTATAACGACCGCCTACAAGGTGTGATTGACCTGCTTAAAGAAAAAGGCATCGCGGTTGAAGACCAAGGTGCGCAAGTGGTATTCCTTGATGAGCTTGCGAACAAAGACGGTGAGCCATCAGTGTTCATCGTACAAAAATCAGGTGGTGGCTTCTTATATTCAACCACTGACCTTGCAGCCTGTGATTACCGTTCAAACGAGTTAGACGTAGACCGTATCTTAATTTTCGTAGATGCACGTCAGGGCCTACACTTCAACCAAGTTGAGATCACAGCACGTAAAGCGGGTCTGTTAAAAGACAAAACCAGCTACGAGCCAAGCCTATTCGGTACTATGATGGGTGATGATGGTAAACCATTCAAAACTCGTACGGGTGGTACAGTTAAACTTGCAGACCTACTTGAAGAAGCAGTAAGCCGTGCAGCAGATAAAATTGCTGACCGTACAGCTGAATTAAGCGAAGAGGAGCGCAGTGAGATTGCGCGTAAAGTGGGTATTGGCGCAGTTAAATACGCTGATTTATCTAAGCACCGTACCAGCGACTATATCTTCAACTGGGACACAATGTTGAGCTTTGAAGGTGCAACAGCACCTTATCTTCAATACGCATACACGCGTGTAAGTGGTATTTTCCGTAAAGCAGGCGTAGACAGTGCAAACCTTGCTGGCAGCATCAACATTGTTGAGCCACAAGAAAAAGCATTGGCGTTAAAACTACTTCAGCTTGAAGAAGTACTTGATCTGATGATCAGCGAAGCGACTCCACACGTATTATGTGGTTACCTATATGAGCTTGCGAGCCTATATATGACATTCTACGAAGCGTGCCCAATCTTAAAAGATGATGTGGCAGCTGATGTACGTGAAAGCCGTTTACTACTATGTAACTTAGTAGCTAAATCGCTACGTACCGGTCTAGACCTTCTGGGCATCGAAGTGATGGAGCAGATGTAATCTGTTTCATTAACTAAATGAACTTGATAGGCCGCGCAACAGCATGTTGTTGCGGCCTTTTTTATATCCAATTAAGAGCAGATTGTTACTAACCTAAGCTCAGGTTAACGAGTAAGGAACGAATATGAAATTAGAAGACATTCGTCGCGAGTATACCCAAGGTGGTTTGCAGCGTGACATGCTAGACGATGATCCTATTATGCAATTTGAAGCTTGGTTAAAACAAGCGGTTGAAGCTAAGTTTAGTAATGATCCGACAGCCATGGTAGTGGCGACCGTTGATGAGACCGGTCAGCCTTCACAGCGCATCGTGTTGCTTAAACATTTGGATGAAAATGGCTTCGTATTTTTCACCAATACGGGCTCTCGAAAGGCGCAAGAATTAAAGACGAATAATAAGATTTCTTTGCACTTTCCATGGCATGCCATTGAGCGCCAAGTAATCGTGTATGGTGAAGCAAAACCACTGCCAACCAGTGCTGTGGCAAAGTATTTCTTATCTCGCCCTAAAGAGAGTCAACTTGCAGCTTGGGCGTCACAACAGTCTCGTCCGGTGTCATCGCGTCAAGCGCTAATGCAAACCTTTAACAACATGAAGTCAAAGTTTGCCAAAGGTGATATTCCACTACCAGATTTTTGGGGCGGCTATTGTGTTGAGCCAACTAAGATTGAATTTTGGCAAGGTGGCGAGCACCGCTTACATGACCGCTTTATGTATGTGAAACAAGCCGATGGCAGCTGGGCTATTGAAAGGTTAAATCCTTAAGCTTCGCTTCAGTATGCAATTCATAGACACCCACTGTCATCTTGACTTCGACGAGTTTAAAGGTGACTTTCAAAACCATGTTCACCGTGCAAATCAGCTTGGTATTCATGGTTTTGTTGTGCCTGGAGTCACACTACAGCAAAGCCAAACCTTACTGGGCTTTAAACAGCATAACCAAAGTGTCTATATTACTTTTGGTCTTCATCCGTACTTTATGGCAGAACATCAAGACAGTGATTTTGAACAGCTAAAAAGTTTGGCGATTGAACATTGTAAGCAGCTGGTGGCCATTGGCGAGTGTGGTATCGACTCGAGTATTGAAAATATTGAAAAGCAACAAATGCTTTTTGTAGAACATATTAAACTTGCGAATGAGTTGTCACTGCCGCTAATCGTGCATCATAGGCAAAGCCATCATTTGATTATGCAAGCATTTAAGAAACTACAGCCAAAATGGGGTGGGGTGATCCATGCTTTTAGTGGTTCACTGCAACAAGCGCAAGCGTATATCAAACTGGGTTTTAAACTTGGTGTGGGGGGCACGATAACTTATGAGCGTGCCAACAAAACCAAACAAGCTTTGGCACAAGTGCCGCTCGATAGCTTAGTGCTAGAGACTGACGCGCCTTCTATGCCGCTTGCGGGTTATCAAGGGCAAATCAACTTACCCGAACGTCTTAAAGCGGTATTTGATTGCTTGGTGGCAATTCGCAACGAATCTGAGTCTGAGATTGCCGAGCAAGTTTATGCGTCGTCCTGTTCGCTTTTCAAGATTTGACGCTTTACTTCCCAACGTTTTAACGCGCGCCCTAATTGCCAAGTGAATACACAGGTAATGATCAACATCAGTAGCACCATACGACCGAGTTCGTGAAAGTGATGATGGCTTTCACTCATGGCATCTTGGGTTAAATACACCATGTTTACAAAACCAAGGGGCTTTTTATCCGCATCCGTAATGGGCAGCACGATGGCATCTTTTAATTTACTGATCCCAGGTAATTGTTTGGCAATTCCCTGATTTAGTGGCTCGGCTTGAAACCCTTCACTTTTAGTTAAAAGTTGTCCTTGATGATCATAAATCGCGGCGCCTAATACATAAGGATCTTTGGCCAAGTTCTTGGTTAGTTGTTCTAACTTATCGAGCGCTTGGCTTTGCATTGCAAAGCTGGCGTTCCATGCTGTTTGTTGTGCCAAACTTCGGGCTGCTTGATGTGCTTGATTATGTAACAGTTGGTGAGAGCGAAAGCTAGTATTAAAGGCAATCCAAGTCAGTGTGACAAAGCAAGCCGCAGCAATGATTAAACGGATCAAGCGTCGGTTTTTCGAAGATGTTATCAAATCAAGTGCTTGTGTATTTTTCATAGTATCCCTATTGAATGCTGACAGCCTTTTGGAATGATGTTACAAATGCATTGTTACTAAATTTGGAGCTCACAATGGCTTGTAATCGCTTTAACCTTACACCGCAACTTCCACTCACCGATTTATGCACCTTAGCAAAATGGTATCAGATTGAAAATGATCACTTAGTTGAGCAAGCGCCTGAGTCATTGCAATTAGGTGAAGATTTTATCGTATTTTTTGGTGCTCAAGCTGACAAACAATTTTTGCAATATGCCATTGAGTTTATTAGTGAGACTAATATCAATGCGATAAGCCTATATCAGCCAGCAGCGCAATTAGCTCCCGCATTAGCGTTTAACGTCAAAGCACAGTTTGATGACTTAAAAGCATATAAAAAACAGCTGCGTAGTTTTGCCTTTGAACATGGTTTTGAGGGCGCCTATTTATCTAAACCTGCCAGTTTGAGCCAGCCGGGTTTACTCATTATGGATATGGACTCAACGGCGATAGAGATTGAGTGTATTGACGAAATAGCACGCCTAGCCGATGTTTATGACGAGGTTGCAAGCGTGACTGCTATGGCAATGGCAGGGCAACTGGGGTTTAGCGAAAGTTTATACAAGCGCGTGGCTAAACTTGAAGGCATTGAACTTGCTTTGATCCAACAGCTAAAAGATAACTTGCCACTTATGGCTGGCATTCAAGATCTGTGTCATACATTAAAAGCCCATAACTGGCAGTTAGTTCTCGCATCGGGTGGTTTTACTTGGTTTGCAGAAGCATTGCAAGCGCCACTGTCGCTAGATGCCTTTTATGCCAATGAGCTTGAAATAAAAGATGAGTGCTTAACTGGCAAAGTATTAGGTGATGTGGTTGATGCACAGAAAAAAGCCGATATTCTAGTTGAGACGCGAGCACAACTAAGTTTGGCTAAACAGCAAAGCATTGCCATTGGTGATGGTGCTAATGATTTAGTGATGATGGCTGAAGCGGGAATAGGGGTGGCCATTCATGGTAAACCAAAAGTGGTTGAAAACGCTGATGCAGCTATTTGTAATGGCTCGTTATTGCAGCTGTTATATTTTATTGCGCTACCAAAGTAATGAGTTGAGCAGTGATTAAATATTGAAAAAAGGAAGTCACAACGACTTCCTCTTCTGTGCATGTGAATGAGCTATCTTTGGCATGCGTTTACGTTTTCACAGGTAGGAAAATAACTCATATGGCAGATACCTTGCGGCGTTGAAAACCCAAATCCACCTGCAATGTTAGGAGTCGCAACTTTATCAATGGTTTTTTCATTCGATAAGTTCTTTAACTTCTTTTTATTCAATTTCATGTTCAGTATCCTTCTAAATAAAGCCGAAATAGGCTTTTTTATGTTAGGAGGTAAAAAAGTTAGGAACAAGTTTTTACTCAGAGTAAAAAATTATAAAAATAGTTTGTTCAAACGATTAAGTACTATTGAAAAGCCTGCACTATTAAGCTCTGTAAAATGGTTCGTTATTCATGATAGAAGCGTGTTTGTGATTATTAAAAACGACCAAGTTTAGTAATAGGCGGGTAAACGATTTCCTCGCAATTAACTATCGCTTAAGGTAGTTTAAGTAAATCGACCTAAGGGTTATCACTCTGCTATGAGGCTAATAAATTTTATCATGTTTAAGCATTATGTGTTGGAGTTTTAAGGAGGTAACTAATACTATGAACCGTTCTTATTCAGCTATTTTTTGTATGTTATTAGCTTTATTCTCTAATAATGTAGCCTCCTCTGAAACCTTACGTTTTGTTGCTGAAGACCTTTATCCTCTCCATTTTATTGATGATAATAAGAAGCCAAACGGGTTTTTAGTTGAGCTAGTTGCTAAGGTATTGAGCGAGTGTCAGTGCCAAGGACGTGTTGAAATAATGCCGCAAGCTCGTGCTGTAAAAGAGCTTAAGTCAAATGAAAACACGTTGATGATATCTTTATTAAAAACGCCGCAACGTAGCGACGCATTCAATTTTCTAGGTAGCGTTTTTTTCGCAGATGCTTATTTGATTGGATTGAAAATAAGGTCGTTTTCATTATTTGATTTAAAGAGTGCTCACGGACTGAGAGTCAGCACAGTACGAGGATATTTTAGTCATTACTATTTAGAAAAATCGGGGTTTTCTACTGAACATGATTTAGTACTTGCGCCAGATCCAGAGAGCCTACTCCATATGCTTTATAAAGGAAGAACTGATCTTGTATTAACTAATACCCTGTCGCTCGATAAGGAGCTAAGAAGCATAGGACTTGACCCAGATCAGATAGAAGAAAAACTAAGTTTAAAAGACTTTCCTAACGAGTTGCATTTTGTTGCCAATAAGCAGCTTGATCCAGAGGTAGCTCGGAAGCTAAAGCAAGGACTAGAAAAAGTTAAGCTAACAGGAGAATATACAACCCTATTGAATAAATGGCAGTTACTTCAAGAAAACTAAATGGGCAGTTCTGTCATAGATAAGAACTAACATCGCATTTCACCTCCCTCAAAAACCACAACTATCGATTAGTTACCTTACAAAACTCGTCAACTTATTCTTATTGCTCTCATATTTATACAACCGAGCTATCGGGATTATAAAAGAAACCCCAATGGTCAGACCACTTTAATTTGTACTGTGGTTTTTCCTAAATTTGTATAAAGTTCAGTCTTTAGTTGAAGTAGAGCGATGGTTAAACCGTGCAGAATTTTGACAGTATCACGGGTTTTTGATAGTGTAGTGCGCAAATTTGGTATTACCAATTTACCTTTTGGTTAGGATTATCGAGCAATGTGATGTTAGATGGTCTTTTCAACATGCTTAAATTCGGCGTTTGATCAATGTCTTTAAAGATAAAAGCAGCAAAATTATCCGATGTTATTTTAGAGCAACTTGAGAATATGATCCTTGAAGGCTCTTTAATGCCAGGTGAAAAGTTGCCTCCAGAAAGGGAGCTTGCGAAGCAGTTTGAGGTTTCACGACCTTCTCTTCGAGAAGCAATTCAGAAGCTTGAGGCAAAAGGGCTCGTGACACGTCGTCAAGGCGGCGGAACATATGTAAAAAATCAATTAGAACAGGGGCTCACTGATCCGCTGTTTGATTTGATCAGTAAGCATCCAGAATCACAATTCGATCTACTGGAGTTTCGTCATGCACTAGAGGGGATCGCGGCATATTATGCAGCGCTTCGCGGAACTGATACCGACTTTGAGAAAGTTCAGCTTAGTTTCGATAATATCGCCGATGTGCACGGGGATCTAGAGCAAAAAGCACAAGCAATTAATGCATTTCATTTTGCAGTGGCTGAGGCCTCTCATAACGTGGTGTTACTACACCTTGTTAAAGGCATGCAATCTTTGCTGGAGCAAAATGTACTACAAAACTTACAGGTTTTGGTGCAAAAGAACGACGTCAGTGAGCAACTTGCTGAGCACCGTAAATTGTTAATGGATGCTGTTATAGAAGGTAACCCAGAGCAAGCACGATTGGCCAGTAACGCGCATTTAGCGTTTATTGAAGAAGCATTACTTGAAGCGGATAAAGAACGTTCGCGGATTGCAAGAAGTTTAAGACGTACCAGTAATAATCGAGTTCGTTAAGATTAACCAGAAGTAATTAA
Organism: uncultured Pseudoalteromonas sp.; assembly: GCA_964479805.1. Taxonomy (GTDB): domain Bacteria; phylum Pseudomonadota; class Gammaproteobacteria; order Enterobacterales; family Alteromonadaceae; genus Pseudoalteromonas. Next base: position 18,744 of record CAYZOE010000035.1, read on the forward strand.
ATTCGTATTTTAAACATAAGGAACACTCCATATGTCTGAAGTCAATAAAATTGACGTAGACGCGTTAGAAACCCAAGAGTGGTTACAAGCGCTTGAGTCTGTAGTAAAAGAAGAGGGCGTTGAACGCGCTCAGTTTCTATTAGAGCAAGTATTAGAACAAGCTCGTCTTGATGGCGTTGATATGCCAACAGGTATTACTACAAACTATGTAAATACTATTCCAGCAGATCAAGAGCCTGCATACCCAGGTGACACAACCATTGAGCGTCGTATTCGTTCAATTGTTCGTTGGAATGCGATCATGATCGTTTTACGTGCGTCTAAGAAAGACTTAGAGTTAGGCGGTCACATGGCGTCGTACCAGTCTTCGGCTGCATTCTATGAGATGTGTTTCAACCATTTTTTCCGTGCTCCAAATGAAAAAGACGGTGGTGATTTAGTTTATTACCAAGGTCACATTTCACCTGGTATCTACGCACGCGCTTTCCTAGAAGGTCGTTTAACTGAAGAGCAACTTGACAACTTCCGTCAAGAAGTTGATGGTAAAGGTATTTCTTCATACCCTCACCCTAAGTTAATGCCTGAATTCTGGCAGTTCCCGACAGTATCTATGGGTCTAGGTCCAATTGCATCAATCTATCAAGCTCGTTTCCTTAAATACCTAGAAGGCCGTGGTCTAAAAGATACGAACGAGCAGCGTGTCTATGCGTTTTTAGGTGATGGTGAGATGGATGAGCCTGAATCACGTGGTGCAATTTCTTTCGCTGCGCGAGAGAAGCTAGATAATCTTTGTTACTTAATCAACTGTAACTTACAGCGTTTAGATGGCCCAGTAATGGGTAACGGTAAGATCATTCAAGAGCTTGAAGGTCTATTTAAAGGTGCAGGCTGGAATGTTATCAAAGTTGTATGGGGTGCAGGTTGGGATGCGCTACTAGCGAAAGACACAACGGGTAAGCTTCTTCAGCTTATGAACGAAACAATCGATGGTGACTATCAAACATATAAAGCGAAAGATGGCGCGTATGTTCGAGAGCACTTCTTCGGTCGCTACCCAGAAACAGCTGCACTTGTTGCTGATATGACAGACGATGAAATTTTTGCCCTTAAGCGTGGTGGTCACGATACGTCTAAGCTTTTCGCAGCATACAAAGCAGCGCAAGAGGCGAAAGGTCGTCCAACTGTAATCCTAGCCAAAACTGTTAAAGGTTACGGTATGGGTGAAGCAGCTGAAGGTAAAAACATTGCGCACCAAGTTAAGAAAATGGACATGACGCACGTTGAACATCTTCGTTCACGTCTTGGTCTTGAAGACTTGGTCTCTGATGAGCAAATCAAAGATTTACCATACCTGAAGCTTCAAGAGGGCTCTGCTGAGTACGAGTACCTTCACTCTCGTCGTAAAGCGCTTCATGGTTACACACCTCAGCGTTTACCTAATTTCACGCAAGCACTAGAAATTCCAACGCTAGAGCAGTTCAAGCCGCTACTAGAAGCACAAAAGCGTGATATTTCAACCACTATGGGTTACGTTCGTGCATTAAATATCTTACTAAAAGATAAGGGGGTAGGTAAAAATATCGTGCCTATCATTGCGGATGAAGCACGTACCTTTGGTATGGAAGGCTTATTCCGTCAAATCGGTATTTACAACCCGCATGGTCAGAACTATACACCGCAAGACCGTGATATCGTTTCTTATTATAAAGAAGCAACGTCAGGCCAGGTACTTCAAGAAGGTATCAATGAGTTAGGTGCAATGTCTTCATGGGTTGCTGCTGCAACATCATACTCGACAAATGACTTGCCGATGATCCCATTCTACATCTACTACTCAATGTTCGGCTTCCAACGTGTTGGCGACATGGCGTGGATGGCAGGTGACCAACAAGCGCGTGGTTTCTTACTTGGTGCAACGGCTGGTCGTACAACTCTTAATGGTGAAGGTTTACAGCATGAAGACGGTCACTCGCACATTCAAGCGGGTACTATCCCTAACTGTATTTCTTACGACCCAACATTCGTATTTGAAGTAGCGGTTATCTTACAAGACGGTATCCGTCGTATGTACGGCCCTGCGCAAGAAAACGTGTTCTACTACCTCACGCTAATGAACGAGAATTACGCACAACCTGCAATGCCAGAAGGTGCGGAAGAAGGTATTCGTAAGGGTATTTATAAGCTTGAAGACAACGTAGGCGACAAAGCGCACGTTCAGCTAATGGGTTCAGGCACTATCTTAAACGAAGTACGTAAAGCCGGTCAGATCCTAAGTGAAGAGTATGGCATTGGTTCAGATGTATTCTCTGTTACGTCATTTAATGAGCTTGCACGTGACGGTCAAGATGTTGAGCGTTTCAATATGCTTAACCCAGCAGCAGAACAAAAAGTACCTTACATCACATCTGTACTAGGTGAGTCTCCAGCAATTGCTGCAACTGACTACATGAAAAACTATGCAGAGCAAGTACGTGCTTATATGCCAAGCGCTTCTTTCAAAGTGCTTGGTACTGATGGTTACGGTCGCTCAGATAGCCGTGAAAACTTACGTCGTCACTTCGAAGTAAATGCAGGTTACGTTGTAGTCGCTGCACTTACAGAGCTTGTTAAGCAAGGTAAAGTTGACGCATCAGTTGTTGCTGACGCTATCAAGAAATTTGATATCGACACAACAAAAACTAACCCACTATACGCATAAGAGGCAGACAGAATGGCAATCGAAATTCATGTTCCAGACATTGGTGCAGATGAGGTTGAAGTAACTGAGATCCTAGTTAACGTAGGTGACACAGTTGAAGTTGATCAATCTCTTATCACTGTTGAAGGTGATAAAGCTTCAATGGAAGTGCCAGCTGCGCAAGCGGGTACAGTGAAAGAAATTAAAGTAGCTGAAGGCGACACTGTTGCAACTGGCTCTTTAATTATGATTTTTGATGCTGCGGGTGATGCACCTGCAGCTGCCGAGCCTGAGGCATCAGCAGCCCCAGCGGCTGCGCCTGCTCCGGCAGCGGCATCTGAATTAGAAGAAGTTCACGTACCAGATATCGGTGGTGACGAGGTTGAAGTAACTGAAATCATGGTTGCCGTGGGCGATGTGGTTGAAGCTGACCAATCAATCTTAAACGTAGAAGGCGACAAGGCTTCAATGGAAGTACCAGCACCATTTGGTGGTACAGTTAAAGAAATCAAAGTTGAAGTTGGCGGCAAAGTATCAACGGGCTCGTTAGTATTCGTATTTGAAACTGGTGCATCTGCGCCAGCAGCTGTTGAAGCGGCTCCTGCGGCAGCTCCAGCAGCAGCGGCAGAACTTAAAGAAGTTCACGTACCTGATATCGGCGGCGATGAAGTTGAAGTAACTGAAGTTATGGTTGCGGTAGGCGATGTTGTTGAAGCAGACCAATCAATCTTAAACGTAGAAGGCGATAAGGCTTCTATGGAAGTACCAGCACCATTTGCTGGTACAGTAAAAGAAATCAAAGTTGAAGTTGGCGGTAAAGTGTCGACTGGTTCTCTTGTTTTTGTATTTGAAACGCAAGGCTCAGCGCCTGCGCCTGCAGCGGCGCCAGTATCGGCTGCACCAGCTCAAGCTGCTCCGGCACCTGCGGCAAAACCAGCGCCAGCAGCACCGGCAGTTTCAGCACAAAAAGATGATTTTGTAGCGAACGACCAATACGCACATGCGTCTCCTGTTGTTCGTCGTCTAGCGCGTGAGTTTGGTGTAAATCTAGCACGTGTTAAAGGTACTGGTCGTAAGAAGCGCGTACTAAAAGAAGACGTACAAAACTATGTTAAAGAGCTGGTTAAGCAAGTTGAATCAGGTCAGCTATCTAAAGGTGGCAATACAGGTGGTGGCGAGCTAAACCTTATTCCTTGGCCAAAAGTTGACTTCAGCAAGTTTGGTGAAGTTGAAGAGAAGAAACTTTCTCGTATTCAAAAGCTTTCTGGTGCAAACCTTCACCGTAACTGGGTACAAATCCCACATGTTACGCAATTTGACGAAGCTGATATCACCACGCTTGAAGCATTCCGCAAAGAGCAGAATGTACTGGCAGAGAAGAAGAAAATGGGCGTGAAGATCACCCCACTAGTATTTGTAATGAAAGCCGCGGCTAAAGCACTAGAAGAGTTCCCTACGTTTAACTCATCACTGTCTGAAGATGGCGAAAGTTTAATTCTTAAGAAGTATGTAAACATTGGTATCGCAGTAGATACACCAAATGGTCTAGTTGTTCCTGTTGTTCGTGACGTGAACAAGAAAGGCATTATTGAGTTATCTCGTGAGTTGATGGAAATTTCTAAGAAAGCACGTGAAGGTAAACTAACAGCATCTGATATGCAGGGGGGGTGTTTCACTATCTCTAGCCTAGGTGGTATCGGTGGTACTGCATTTACTCCAATCGTAAACGCGCCAGAAGTTGCTATCTTAGGTGTGTCTAAGTCTGACATGAAGCCAAAGTGGAATGGTAAAGAGTTTGAGCCGCGCCTAATGGTGCCGCTAAGCTGTTCATACGACCACCGTGTAATTGACGGTGCGTTAGCAGCGCGCTTCACTGCAACACTTGCAGCTTACCTAAGCGACATTCGCCAACTGGTAATGTAAAACTCAAAAATCCCACTGATTTTCAGTGGGATTTTGTTTGTATCCTCTGGTACAATCGACGCACACTTTTTTAGTCTGCCCCTTGTTCCTCCTGACAAATGGATGACATGGCAGTGAGTATAACGAGTAGGGCAACGCCAATTTGGCATAACCCGTTCGCAAAATATTAAGGTTAAAACATGAGCAACGAGATCAAAACTCAAGTTGTTATACTAGGCGGTGGTCCTGGTGGTTACTCTGCAGCTTTCCGTGCTGCTGATTTAGGTTTAGACGTTACACTTATTGAATCACGTAACACTCTAGGTGGTGTTTGCTTGAACGTAGGTTGTATCCCTTCAAAAGCATTACTTCACGTTGCTAAAGTAATCGACGACGCGAGCGAAATGGCATCTCACGGTGTTACTTTCGGTGCTCCACAAATCGACCTAGACAAAATCCGTTCTTGGAAAGAATCAGTGATTGGTCAATTAACAGGTGGCCTAGACGGCATGGCGAAGATGCGTAAAGTTAACGTGGTTAACGGTTACGGCAAATTCACAGGTGCTAACACCATCGCTGTTGAAGGTGATAACGGTACTACAACTGTTACTTTCGACAATGCAATCATTGCTGCAGGTTCTCAGCCTGTGAACTTACCTTTCATCCCACAAGATGAGCGTGTAATTGATTCAACAGGTGCGCTTGAGCTTAAAGACGTGCCTGAGAAGCTACTTGTATTAGGTGGTGGTATCATCGGTCTTGAGATGGGTACTGTTTACCGTGCGCTAGGTTCACAAATCGACGTTGTTGAATTTGCTGATCAACTAGTACCTGCAGCTGACAAAGACATTATTAAGATTTACCAGAAATACGTTAAGAACAAGTTCAATGTAATGCTTTCTACGAAAGTAGTGGCTGTTGAAGCGAAAGAAGACGGTCTATACGTATCGTTCGAAGGTAAGAACGCTCCGGCTGAGCCAGTACGTTATGACAAAGTACTTGTTGCTGTAGGTCGTACACCTAATGGTAAACTACTTGACGCTGAAAAAGCGGGCGTAGTTGTTGACGAGCGTGGCTTCATCAACACTGATAAGCAAATGAAGACAAACGTAAACCATATCTTCGCGATTGGTGACATCGTTGGTCAACCAATGCTTGCACACAAAGCGGTTCACGAAGCACACGTTGCTGCAGAAGTTATCTCTGGTCAGAAGCATTACTTCGATCCTAAGTGTATTCCTTCAATCGCATACACAGATCCAGAAATCGCTTGGGTTGGTGTAACTGAGAAAGAAGCAAAAGAGCAAGGCCTTAACATTGAAACTGCGGTATTCCCGTGGGCTGCATCTGGCCGTGCAATCGCTTCAGCACGTACTGAAGGTTCAACTAAGCTTATCTTCGATAAAGACTCAGGTCGCGTTATCGGTGGTGCAATGGTTGGTATCAACGCAGGTGAAATGCTTGGTGAGATCGGCCTAGCGGTAGAAATGGGTGCAGACGGTGAAGACCTAGCGCTTACTATCCACGCTCACCCAACTCTGAACGAGTCAATCGGTCTAGCTGCTGAAATCTTTGAAGGTTCAATCACAGACCTACCAAACAAAAAAGCAGTTAAAAAGAAGAAGTAACTCTTTGATTTAAAGCTTTAAAAAAACCCGCTTCGGCGGGTTTTTTTTATCTGCTACATTAAAGTGTAACCTTTACATATTCTCCGGGTGCATCATAGATACCCGGCTTTTCATCAGTATGCGTTGCTCTGGCGTCTACTTTGATGTCATTTAGGTTGTTAAGCCACTGGTGCCAGTGAGGCCACCAAGACCCCGTTTGATGCTTAGCTTTATCAAACCATTCTTGAGCTTCACCCTTGGCCTCAGGGCCATAGAAGTAACCGTACTTATTTGCTTCAGGCGAATTAATTACACCGGCAATGTGGCCACTCTCACCCAGCACAAAAGTCACAGGGCTTGCGGTATTTTGCACACCTTTAAATGTGGCTTGCCAAAGCGCAATATGATCATCACGCGTAGAGAGCATATAAATTGGTGTTTTTACCTTGCTCAAATCAATTTTAGTACCACGAATACTGATCGCTTTTGGCTCTACCAGCTTGTTTTCTAGATAGAGGTTACGCAGCATAAAATTATGACATGCTGCAGTAAGGTTGGTACTGTCACCATTCCAGTAAAGCAGGTCCATATTCATAGGCGCTTTGCCTTTGAGGTAATTATTCACATAATAATTCCAGTACAGGCTGTTTTCTCTGAGCATACTGAATGCGGTGCCGAGTGAGTGACCATGCATGACACCATTTTCAGTATTATAAGCCTCAAGCGCTGCAATTGTTGGCTCATTAATAAAGACACCAATCTCTCCAGGTTGCGCAAAATCGAGTAATGTGGTTAATAAGGTCGCACTTTTAATGCGTTGCTTCATACGTTTCGCTGTGAAATAAGCCAATGTTGTGGTCAGCAAAGTACCGCCAATACAATAGCCCATGGCATTGACATAAGTTGTGCCTATATGTTTATCGATGGCATCAAGGGCAGCTATAACACCATCAACCACATAATCTTCAAAGCTGATGTGTGCCATACTTGAGTCTGGATTTTTCCACGACATCATGAACACGGTATGGCCTTGATCGACAGCCCATTTCACCATCGAGTTTTGCTGTTGCAAATCTAAGATATAGTACTTGTTCACATAAGGTGGAATGACTAATAGCGGTGTCTCTAGTACTTGCTCGGTGGTTGCACTGTATTGGATTAATTCGAATAAATGGTTTTGATACACCACACGACCTGGGGTAGTGGCTAAGTCTTCACCAAGTTTATAAGCTTGCTCTTCAGTCATGCTAATACGGAGCATGTCTTGGCTTTTAGCTAAGTCTTTTTTTAGCAGCTCAAAACCTTTCACCAGGTTTTCACCTCTTGACTCTAGGGTGAGTTTCAGTAGTTCGGGATTAGTGCTAATAAAGTTACTGGGCGCAAGCGAGTTAATAGTCTGCCTGGCAAAAAACTCTAGGCGTTCTTTTTGTTTTTCGTCTAAACCTTGAGTATCACGAATATTTTGCAGCAGTGACTCACCAAACAACAAATAACTTTGTTTGATGTAGTTAAACCAAGGATTTTGCTGCCATTGTTCGCCTTTAAAACGGCGATCGCCACGCTCTTCACTGATGACAGGCGCAACGTTTTCGTCACCGGCTTGCATCGTGTTTTGCATTATCTGCAATTGCTGTTGCCACCAGTTCGTTTGATTCTTTATTAATGTCTCAGGCTGCTGGCTTAGAGCTTGAAGCCAGGTAGTAAAGTCTTTGCTGTTTTGCTCATTCAAAGCTTGCTGTACAGGGCTTTGTTGGCCCAGGCTTTGGGTAAAGGAGTTAAAAATTTCTTGGTTTTGTTGCCACCAAGATTGCATCGTAGCATTTAAGGCGTCGTTATCCATCTTCATTATGATTGTCCTAATGACACAACTAGACGCTGCTTGGGTGTCGCAGCATAAAGGCAAGAAGTGCAGGCAGCGGCTGAAATACCACTGCCTAAGTAAGTCTTAAGCTTGAGCAGTTTGCATTTGCTCTTTAGTTAAAGCTTCAAGGTTGTCTTTAAATTCTTGACCTAGTTTAGTTAGTTTTTGACCATCTTCGATCATTTGCTGGCTTAGCTGCGTCATTGCTGAAACTTGGCTTAAGTTAAAATCGATTGCTGATTTTACATCTTGTACTTCAGTCGCTGCTTTTAATTGCGATACTGAGGCATTTGAGATGTTTTGTACTGCATCAATTTGAATGCTCGCTAGCTGTTCAATGTTCTTTGCAACAAGTTGGTTGAACTTGATAGCTGGACCGAAAAACTTTTGGTTTTGTTCAGTTAGCGTGTTTAGTAAATCAGTGTACATAATGTTTTCCTTTTGAGTCGTTGAGATTGTGCAAAAATGGGTTGAGCGTTAACAGCTTACTCAACTAACTTAATTCATGTATAAACCGCCGTTTAAGGCGAGTGTTTCACCAGTGATATAAGCTGCATCGTCAGATGCTAAAAAGTTGACTGCTTTGGCAACTTCTTCAGGGGTCGCTAAACGTTGCATAGGTACTTGACCGCGAATGTTATCGAGTACCTCTGGTTTCATTGCTGCAACCATCGGAGTTTCTGTATAACCAGGGGCAACGACATTCACTGTGACACCAGAACGTGCACCTTCATAAGCCAAAGATTTAGAAAAGCCGATCATGCCTGCTTTTGCAGCGGCATAGTTTGCTTGACCAAATTGGCCTTTTTGACCATTTACACTTGAGATGTTGATAATACGACCTTGCTTTTGTGCACACATATGCGCAAACAACGGCTGGGTCATATTGAATAGCGAGTTCAAGTTGGTATCGATCACTTCACGCCATTGTTCAATCGACATTTTTTTGAAAGTAGTATCTCTTGTTATCCCTGCGTTGTTGACTAATACATCGATGTGTTGATGCTCTTCGATGAGGTCGTCAAGGGCAAGTTTGCAAGCCTGCGTATCTGTTACATCTAAAAATGCCGCTTGGACATGTTTTGGGTTAATGTTTGCTTTATTAAGCCATTGATCAAAGTCAGCTTGAGTACGACGTTGACTCGCAACGGCGATAACGAAGAATTGGTTTTCTACAAGAGATTGAACGATGGCTGTACCAATGCCACCAAAGGCGCCAGTTACAATGGCAGTTTTTTGTATATCCATGATGATTTCCCTACATCTTTTATGACAAGTTAACTGCATTTGTCATGTTTGCTTTAGGCAACAAACACAAGTGAGACTCACTTAAGTGATTGTTATGTGCTTTCATTATTTGCGAAAAAAGTGACAGTTTTTTAACTAAACCATGACCTTTTTAAGAACACACTCTTGCGACTTACTTTAAGCGTAAACCCCACTGCGCGGTTTATCATATAGTCTATCTTTATGCCCGAAATTTACACAATTTATAACTTGATCTAAATCTCGTTTTCTTTACTAAACTAAGAGTGAGTAAAAAATAAGGTCGAGTTATGCGAGTTCAGTCTTCATTACGTATTTTTAAAGTTGCTTCGAGTGCGTGTGTGTTTTTAATCATGCTTGCAAGTTGGTTGATGTATTCACACATAGTTCATACTCAGCAAGTTGAGCTGCAGTTAAATCGTCTTAAGTTAGCTGCAGCTCGGTTAGTTGATGCAAAAAATGACTATATACAAGAAAGGCAGCCACAGTTTATTGAGTCCTTTGATGAGTATTACTTTCAGTTCGAAAAAGAATACGGTGAGCTTGCTCAGCTTCTTTTTGATGAGCCTGAAGTCATGCTGCAACTTTCAGCAATAGAATCTAATACGGCACAATTAAGACAAACTTTAAAGCGTTTTGAGCAGTTCCAAATCACGTTAGGTCATGAAGCTGATGAGGGAGTATATGGTTTGTTTAGACGTCATGCTCATCAGTTACAAAGTTATGTGCAAACAGCTGAACAACCAATGTTAGAGCTAAAGGTACTTGAATTGCGACGTGCAGAAAAAGACTTTTTACTGCGACATGATCACGCCTACATTGAGCGTCATACTGAAATTTACAAAAAGTTATTTAAGAAGCTGCAGCCTGAAAACTCTCAAGCTGCACTATTACTCAAAGCCTATTGGCAAGGGTTTTTATCTTACAGTGCATTGCTTACAGAAATTGGTTTGAATTCTAAACAGGGATTGAGGAAGCAACTTGATGAGCAAAAAAGTGCATTAACAACCAAAATGTTAGGGCTGAGTAATGTCATTATCTTGCAGGACCACGATACCAAGCAAGTTTGGGTTTTAAGCATACTAGTTATGATAATTTTTATTTGCTCTGTATGTTTTGTGTTATTGATGTTCTTGCACGCGAGGGTCTCTAAAAAGATTAATGTGATCAATGATATATTAGATAAGGTTGTTGAAGATGAAAACTTCAAACTTAGAACTAATCTCAATAATGTTGATGAGTTAGGTCAAATCGGTACGCATGTCGATAAATTACTAGAATACCTTGATGGTTTACTAGACCGTTTGTCATCGGCGCAAAATCGTTTATTAGAAGATGCTGAAGTAGCTAGTTTTAGTAATGTTATTCATCGTTTTACTCAAGAGCTTAATACGCCACTCGGAGAAGTGAAAAGTGGTAAGGGTGATATGGCTGAGTTATTGGCCATCATGAAAAGTAACCTACGAGATGGGTTAGATGAGAATGCATCAATTACAGAGATGATAAGTCATTTAGAGAGTACTTTAGATGTCATAGAAAGTAATTTAACGGTTAGTGAGCAGCTTATTGAAGAGTTTAAACTGATCTCTGCAAACCAATACTCGGATGTCTTGACCGATTTTAACTTACTTGATCAAGTCGAACATGTCTTTAAAAGTAATGAGGGTTTATTATCTGCGGATGACTATGATATTACCTTTGATATCTCGGAAGGACTGTTTATTAATAGCTACCCCTCAGCAATCAATCAGATCATTAATTTGTGTATTCATAACAGTATTAAACATGGCAAAATTATCAAACAAAAACTCCACATTGTTGTTTCAGCAATGGTCGTGAATGACTTTGTCCATATTTATTTTAAAGATGATGGTGTGGGTATAGATAAAGAAATTTTGCCGGTTATCTTCGAACCGTTTATTACCTCAAAACGACACAATGGTGGCACCGGTTTAGGCATGAGTATTATACATAATTTAGTCACGAAGAAACTTAAAGGAGAAGTGAAAATGCAAAGCCCAGCGCATGGGGGGGCTTGTCTTCACATTATTTTGTCAGAGACTGAGTTTTCACAAAAACAATTATCTGACAACAGATTATAGACAGTGAGTGAGTACTGAGAGTCACTTATTCTGCTTAGATTGATGTTTTACGCTGTATGCAGTAATAAGCCTGTAGTAATTAAAAATACATGGTTTTTGATTGGGGGATTAAGTTATTAAAGGATAATCTAAAGTGTCTTTTAATAATTTTTCTCAGTAGGTTAAATATCTATTGGTGTGTTAGAACGGTTTTTTTACATAGTTTAAATATTTTAAATCAACTCTTACGTTGTTATTTTATGTATAGTATACACAAAGTGGAATCTATGTTTTTATATTTTTATAGTGCCAGACGATATTTAAGCTTATTTAAGACTGTCATTACTTTTACCCATAGGGAGAATATATTCTATGGATAAAACTAAGAAGCATTTCTTTTTAATCGATTCTTTTCGAGGCATAGCTAGTGTTTGGTTAGCAGCATTTCACATACTGCCAAGTTATTTATCCGATTCAGGTTGGTTACTTTCCTTGATAGAATTTGGCCGAATAGGTACAGATTTCTTTTTTGTGGCTTCTGGTTTTGTATCTGCAATTGCTTGTTACAAGATTCTCAATAGTTATCAGAATTCAGAGTTTACCTTAAAAAGAATGAAGAAAATATATTCTCTTTATTTATATAGCCTTACACTGGCACTGTTTGTTGTGCCATTTTTAATAAGTTTGGTATCATTTCTGAAAAGCCAAGAGCTAGTTTTTGAGTTCAATATACCAACATTATATGAATTGTTTTTATATGTATCACTTTTAAAAGTTTTTACCAGCGAAACATGGTCATTACATCAAGCATTTGTCAACATAAATGGCGTATATTGGTTTATCGCTGTTATGGTTCAGATATATCTATTTTTAGGGATAGCTCTGAGGTTTAAGCAGAAATTTTATATCATATTAACAATTACGTTTTTTTTATCATTATTATGTTTGGTAGAAGGCTTTAGACAGCATTTATCTGTCGGATTATTTTTACCACACTTCAGTAAATTTTTTATTGGAATGGCTCTTTATTTTTTCATCTTAAAAAGACCTATTCATCAAAAACATTTAGTTACGTCCGTTTTAGTTGTTACTTGTATTAGTTTATTGGGATTGGTGATTTATTTGCATATAAATGAATTTAAAGGGTACGGCTTTAGACTACTATCAGCACTAACAGTCGCATTGTTTCTGTATTTATTATACCCATTAGATAGTTTGATAAAAAATAGTATTGCTGGAAAAGCTACCTTATGGTTGGGTCGATTTTCGTTTAGCACTTATTTGAATCACGTAATTTTTTGGCCTTTTATATACATGTTTGTGAGTAATTTAATCCCTTTTCCATTATCTATTTCCGCTCCTTTAGTATTGCTACCTTTAGTGATCTTATGCTGTTTTATTTCTCATAAATTTTTTGATAACCCCGGTTTAAGCTATTACCTTAAACATTTAAAACGCTTTTTCTTTGCTGGATTGAATAGAATATCTAGCTTGAGGCCGTAAATTCTATCAGTTGGGGGAGGTAATGCATTATACTTTCGTTCGTGTAATAAATTAAGTCTTGAATACAATATGAAATATCTACTTATCTTATTTGTGAGCAGGAAGCAAAGGTTTTCTGTTGTTGCCATGCTTAATATTATTTTTTCATCTGTTAAAACATAACTATGATAAGTTGCGTGACCAACTGTAAAGTACAGTAGGTAATAAAAAAGGACGCCATTTGGCATCCTTTGATAACTTAATCCCTTAGTTTCTAACTATGGCTTTTAATTTGCTTCAGTGACTAAGATTTTTTACTTGCAACCCACTCGTCAACGAACTTTTCAAGTACGTTGAGTGGTACAGGGCCATTCTTAAGCACTACATCGTGGAACTGGCGAATATCAAACTTGTCACCAAGCTTTTTCTTCGCATCTTCACGTAGTTCTAAAATCTTAATCATACCTACTTTATAAGCCGTAGCTTGAGAAGGCATCACAATATGACGTTCAACCATTTTAACGCCGTCAGATTTGGCGTTAGGCGTATTATTCACGTAGTAATCGATGCCTTCTTGGCGAGTCCATTTCATCGCGTGAATACCTGTATCTACGACTAAACGACATGCACGCCATAATTCCATAGCGAGGCGCCCGAAATCTGAATATGGGTCTTCATATAAGCCCATTTCTTTTGGAACTAGCTCAGAGTAAAGACCCCAACCTTCGATGTAAGCCGTATAACCACCGAATTTACGGAACTTAGGTACACCTTCAAGCTCTTGCGCGATAGCAATTTGCATGTGGTGACCCGGAATACCTTCGTGGTAAGCAAGCGCTTCCATTTGGTAAGTAGGCATTGCTTCCATGTCATACAGGTTTGCGTAGTAAATCCCTGGGCGAGAGCCATCTGGTGCAGGTTGTTGGTAGAATGCTTTACCTGCTGCTTTTTCACGGAATGCTTCAACACGCTTAACGATCATGTCTGCTTTTGGTTTAACAATGAATAACTCATCAAGACGAGCTTTTAGGTTGTCGATCATCGCAGTGGCATCTTTTAGATATTTTTCTTTGCCTTCTTCAGTATTAGGTAAGTAGAACTGTTTGTCAGTTTTCATGAATTCCATGAAAGCTTTTAGATCACCTTTAAAGCCAACCTTTTCTTTGATTTCACGCATTTCATCATGGATACGTGCTACTTCAGCAAGGCCAATTTCATGAATTTCTTTAGCTGTTAGATCTGTAGTCGTTGTGCGTGCTAGGGCATTGTTAAAGTAAGCTTCACCGTCAGGGAACTTCCAAGCACCGTCGCGTGTATCTGCTTCTTTCTCAAGTTTAGCTAAATAGTTAATTAGCTTGTGATAAGAAGGCTTAATAGAAGACTTGAGAGAGTCAGTTGCTTCTTTGATAAGCGCTGTTTTTTCAGGCTCACTAATTTCTAATTTGTTTACTTTACGTTTGAAGTCAGCAAGTAGGGTAGAGTCGTCACCTTTTTCAAACGGCGCGCCTTTGATGATGTTCTTGCTTGACTCAATGACGTGTGGGAAAACAAACTTAGGCGCAATAATGCCTTTTTGGGCACGGATCTCTAATGAGTCGATAAGTTGATCGAATACTTTCGTGACGCCATTTAAACGTGAGATGTACGCCTTAGCATCTTCTACACTGGTGATTTGGTGTTGGTTAATTAAAAATGCTGGCACCATCGAGTGAGTACCAAACATTTGGTTAACCGGGTAGTTGTGGTAACGCCATTTGAAATCAGCAATGCCATTCTCTAGACTTTGTTGCATCAGGTCGTAGCTAACCTGAGTATTTGCATCAAGTTTGTTGCGGTCGATTGCAGTTAAACGAGTAAGGTTCTTTTTTGTGATTTCAAGATCTTCTAGTGCGCTAGCTTCGCTGTCATCATCCCATTTATCATAGTCTTTTTTGATGCCCATGTAAGTTTGGTATACTGGGCTGCGCATCACGCCATCCATAAAGACTTCTTCAAATAGCGCATTGGCTTTTTCTACTTCACTTTGAACAACTTGGACTTGCGGTGCAGGAGCAGGTTTTTCAGCAGTTTGCTGACAACCAGCCAAAAATGCTGCGCTGATTGCTGCAGCAATAATGGTGAGTTTACGCATTGTTATATACCTTTGAGTTTTTTGTACGCGGTGGAGTTTACCAATTTTATTAACTAACTAGCCATTCTTGCGAGCAAAAAGGCTACTAAAGACGTTAGAAATTTCTAATATAGAATAACTATATATCAAAATTTGATTCCTGTTATTAACCTTTTTCATTACAATAGTAGACTCGAAGTTTAATGTAATTGGTATTATGTATCCGAACGAGTTTTTATTTTTATAAAAGCAGTGATATTGCTTATACAAATAATTCTAGCAGGTCATTTAGAAAACGGTGGCCTTTATTTGTAACCAACCATGAATGACCTAAATCTTCTATTAATTTCTTTTCAAGTGCAGTGTTAATTGCGCTCTCAATTTTGCTTAATTGCAAGCCTGAATAGGCGATAAACTGTTGTTTATCGCATGGTTCACGAAGCCTAAATTGGTTCATAAAAAACTCAAATGGGCGGTCTTCATCTTCAACTTGCCAGCTTTCATACAAATATGGCTTGCTGAGATCCATATAGCCTCGGGGATGTTTCACTTTTACTGTTCGTAAAATGCCGCCACTTTCAGGTTGAGTCACCTTGCCGTGGGCACCACATCCTATGCCTAAATAATCACCAAAGCGCCAGTAATTTAAGTTGTGCTTACATTGATAACCTGGTTTGGCATAGCCTGATATCTCATAGTGCTCGTAGCCTGCTTCTGACAGTAATTTCTGGCCTTGTTCTTGGATATCCCACAATGTCTCATCTTCAGGAAGGACTGGGGGCTTCGAAGCAAACTGAGTGTTTGGTTCAATGGTCAATTGATACCAAGACAAATGTGGTGGGTTAAGTGCAATCACTTTTTGTAAATCGCTTAACGCATCTTCGACACTTTGACCTGGAAGTCCATGCATTAAATCCATATTGAATGAATTTAAGCCCGCAGCTTGAGCCTCTTTGGCGGCGTTAATGGCTTCATTTTCGCCATGAATACGACCCAAAGACTTAAGCTTATCGGCTTGTAAACTTTGTACACCAATTGAAATACGGTTAATGCCGGCTTCAACATAATGTTTGAACTTGTCTTTTTCTACCGTGCCTGGGTTGGCTTCTAGCGTAATTTCAATATTGTCTTCAAAGGGGATAAGCTTTTCTATTTCGGCTAATAACCATTGATAGGCTTTACCCGATAACAAACTTGGTGTGCCACCGCCGACAAAAATACTGTGTAATTTGCGACCTTGCACTAAATGTAAATCAGCTTGCAAGTCGTGAAGTAAGTGTTGAATATATTCTTGTTCTGGAACTTCACCCTTTTGACTATGGCTATTAAAGTCACAGTAAGGGCACTTTTGCACGCACCAAGGTACGTGCACATATAAACTTAGAGGAGGAAGTTGCACAATTAGCCTTTAAATTTAGCAACGAGTTGCTGAAGTGCTTGACCGCGATGGCTCAGGACATTTTTTTGGTTCTTTGTTAATTGTGCAGACGTACATCCTTCGCTTGCTACATAAAACACAGGATCATAACCAAAGCCTTCACGGCCTTGTTGATCTTCTGTGATGGTTCCTTCCCAGCTAGCTTGACAAACAAGTGGTGTGGGGTCATCAGCATGGCGCATGTAAACTAGCACACACCAGAAGCGCGCTGAACGTACTGCTTTACCTTGCATTTCAGCTAGTAATTTATCGATGTTATCTTGATCGTTTGCATTTTCACCGGCAAAGCGTGCCGAATACACACCTGGTGCGCCATTTAAAGCATCGACTTCAAGACCAGAGTCATCCGCAATGGCAGGCAGGCCGGTAATTTTAGCTGCGTGGCGCGCTTTAATAATGGCATTTTCGATGAAGGTAGTGCCTGTTTCTGGCACGTCAGCTACATCAAAATGACTTTGTGGCAATACAGCAATACTAAAATCACTCAGCATCTCGGAAAGCTCTTTCACTTTACCCTGGTTGCCGGTGGCTAGAACAATTTGTTGGCTCATCAGTTAATTAGTCCACGTAGAATTTTTGCTGAAAGTTTAAAACTTGGAAGTTATTGCCTTGGTTGATGTTGATTTTAAAGCGATAAATTTCTTCATTACGAAAATCAACTTGAGCAAGGTAATAAATAGCATCGCCATCAACCACTTCTTTAAACTCTAATGTTTGTTTACTGCCTAATAGGTTTTTTGCTTCACCTGTGAGTTTGGCTTTTTGGGCAGGCGTGCCCTTTTTATTAGCAAGTACTGAGATATTAACCACGCCTTTGTAGTTACTGCGCTCGAGTCCATATGCTTTTGCAATACTTGGCTGAATAAAAGTTGAAGGGAAAGCAATGTAGTGGACTTGCCAAGGACCAAGTTCTTTATATTGCCCACCTTGTACTGAATTAGCTGAGGCAATAAAGCTACTTAAAGATAGGATGAAAGCAATCAAAATTCGCATAAATACTCCTAATTAACCCAGCAAGTCCATAATCAATAATTGAACGAATTGCAGGCCAATAATTAATACAAGAATAGACAGATCTAAACCACCTAATGGTGGAATAATTTTACGAATTGGTCGTAGCATTGGCTCAGTCAACTGGTCAAATACTGCTGCAATTGGATTATAACCTTGTGCTACCCAGCTCAAAATCGCTCTGATAATTAACACCCAAAAAACCAAGGTAAACGCTTCTTTTAAAACGGTGATAAGGCCATTAATTGCAGCCCCAACAGGCTCCCATCCTCCGTAAAACATCACCATTAAAACAGAGACCTTGGCAAAGCCAACTAACAGAGCAAGTACCAATGACGCGAAGTCTAAGCCACCTACACCGGGGATAACTTTACGTAAAGGGTTTACTGCAAATGAAGTCGCCTTCACCACGGTTTGACTAAGCGGGTTGTAAAAGTCAGCGCGCACTAATTGCAGCCAAAAACGTAATAAAACGACCATTAAAAATAGGTCAAATATAATACCAATTAAAAATTGCATAGCAGTCATGGCTGCCTCCTAAATTTGTTGTTCCATTTCTTCAGCGCGAGCGATACAGGCGTCCATAGCGTCGGCAACGGTAGTTTGTAAGTTTTGTGATTTTAAATATTCAACTGCTGCGTGAGTCGTGCCGCCTTTTGACGTGACATTGGCACGCAGTTGTTCAAGTGAAATATCATCATTGGCAAACGCCATTTCAGCTGCGCCTAATGCAGTTTGCTGCACGAGTAATCGAGCTTGCTCATGGCTAAAGCCAAGGCTTACGGCCTTTTCAGCAATGGATTGCATAAATAAGAAGAAATAAGCAGGTGAAGAGCCAGTTACAGCAATGATGTCATTAATTTGAGATTCTTGCTCAAGCCAAAGTGCAATCCCTGTTGCGCTAAACATATCAGTGACAATACTTTTGTCTTCATCGCTAATCGCATCACTGAATAGGCCACTGACGCCTTTGCCCAGTAAGCTAGGCGTATTTGGCATACAGCGCACAAGCTTAGCATCAAAACCTAGCATTTCGCGTAGGCGCTGGACAGTAACTCCTGCTGCAACTGAAATGAATAGTTTGTTATTCATTTCTATGCCTGAGTTTTGGAAAGTTTGGCACAGTCCCGCCATCATTTGCGGTTTAACTGAAAGGACCACAATATCGGCTTGTGTCACTGCAGATAAGTTATCTGATGTGGTACTTACACCTAAGTCAGCGTCAACTTTAGCTAATTTTTCAGGGTTACGGTTAGTTGCGATGATGCTTTTCTTATCAAAGCCATTTTTTACCATGCCGCCAATAATGGCATAGCTCATATTTCCTGTTCCGATAAACGCAATGGTTTTATTAGACATATTGTGTGATTACCTTATTGTCTCTTGCCAAAAATATCTGTGCCAATTCGCACCAGATTCGCGCCAGCATAAATAGCTGGCTCTAAGTCCTGACTCATGCCCATTGAAAGGGTATCTACTTGAGGATATTGGAGCTTTAGTTTATCAAAGCAAGCTTTCATTTGCTGAAAATATTGTAACTGTTTCTGTTTATCGTCAGTTTTTTCTGTGATGGTCATCAAACCGCGAAGGTTTAACTGTCTTGCGCTTTCTATGAAAGCGACTAGCTCATCTAATTCAGAAAGTTGGCAACCTGATTTATTTTCGTCCTCGCTAATATTCACTTGGATAAGAATATTTAGAGGCATCAGATTGTTTGGGCGTTGCTCGTTTAAGCGCTTTGCAATTTTTAAGCGGTCAACACTTTGTACCCAGCTAAAGTGCTCTGCGATGTGGCGAGACTTATTTGATTGTATAGGGCCAATAAAGTGCCATTCTATGTCTTTTTTATCTTTCAACTTCTGAATCTTATCAATGGCTTCTTGTACATAAGATTCTCCAAACTGACGTTGCCCAGCGGCATACGCTTGTTCAATTAGTTCTATAGGCTTTGTTTTAGACACAGCTAATAGTTTTACTTCATCAGAAAATTGACTGGTTTGTTCTGCTTTTATCACGCGATCATAGGCGCAGCTCAGACGTTCTGCTATTGTAACCATATTATATTTCAGCTCGTTATGGAGTTATACATGGATATTACTGAATTATTGGCCTTTAGTGTTCAACATAAAGCCTCGGATTTACATTTATCATCGGGTGTTTCACCGATGATCCGGGTAGACGGCGACGTACGTCGTGTAAATATTCCCGCATTAGAATCGAAAGACGTAAATAGTCTTGTTTACGATATCATGAATGATAACCAGCGAAAGGACTATGAGCAAAATTTAGAGGTTGATTTTTCTTTCGAAGTGCCTAATTTAGCTCGTTTTCGTGTTAACGCATTCAATACGAGCCGTGGTCCTGCGGCAGTATTTCGTACTATTCCCTCTACCGTTCTGTCACTTGAAGAGTTAGGTGCGCCAGATATTTTTAAAGATATCTCAGATAAACCGCGAGGTTTAGTGCTAGTCACCGGTCCTACCGGTTCTGGTAAATCAACCACCTTAGCCGCTATGGTCGATTACATAAATAATAATAAACATCACCATATCTTGACCATCGAAGATCCTATTGAATTTGTGCACCTGAATAAATTGAGTCTAATTAACCAACGTGAAGTGCATAGAGATACACACAGCTTTAAAGCGGCACTTCGTTCAGCGCTGCGTGAAGATCCAGATGTCATCCTAGTGGGTGAATTACGCGATTTAGAAACTATTCGCCTGGCTATGACAGCCGCAGAAACAGGGCACTTAGTGTTTGGCACACTTCATACCACATCAGCGCCTAAAACCATTGACCGTATTATTGACGTTTTTCCTGGTGAAGAAAAAGATATGGTGCGCTCAATGCTATCAGAATCATTACAAGCGGTTATTTCACAAACATTGGTTAAGAAGGTAGGGGGGGGACGTGTTGCAGCGCACGAAATTATGCTCGGTATTCCAGCAATTCGTAACCTTATCCGTGAAGATAAAATTGCGCAAATGTACTCGGCTATTCAAACTGGTGCTATGCATGGTATGCAAACCATGGATCAATGTTTAAAGAACTTGGTTAACCGCGGTCTTATTACAGCGCAAGATGCGCAAATAAAAGCACATGATAAGGCCCAATTTGGTCCAAGCATGTAGGAGTGATAAAAATGCTATTGAATAAATTCTTACAAGCGATGATTGACCGCCAAGCGTCAGATTTGTTTGTCTCAGCAGGACTGGCTGTGAGCGCCAAAATCGATGGTGAGTTAACGCCTTTGAGCGAAGAACGTTTAACACCTGATGCTTCTCTTGAGCTTGTCGAGTCTGCGATGAATGACAGACAAAAAGAAGAATTTTACCGAGAAAAAGAATGTAATTTTGCGATCGCAACCGATGAAGGGCGTTTTCGTGTTTCTGCATTTTGGCAAAGAGATTGTGCGGGGATGGTGCTGCGCCGAATCGTGACGCAAATTCCCGATGTGAATGATTTGGGTCTACCTTCTGTTCTGACGGATGTGATCATGTCAAAACGCGGCTTAGTGTTGTTTGTAGGTGGTACAGGAACGGGTAAGTCAACTTCATTGGCAGCACTACTTGGCTATCGCAACCGCAATCAGCGTGGTCATATTTTAACAATAGAAGATCCAATTGAATTTGTGCATGAGCACAAAAAGAGCATTATCACACAGCGTGAAGTAGGGATTGATACTGAGAGTTTTGAAGCGGCGCTAAAAAGCTCTTTGCGACAAGCTCCTGATGTCATTCTGATTGGTGAAATTCGCTCTCAAGAAACCATGGAATACGCACTTAGCTTTGCCGAAACTGGCCATTTATGTGTGGCAACACTGCACGCTAATAACGCTAACCAAGCGATTGATCGTATTATGCATCTGGTTCCGAAAGAGAAACATGATAAACTCAAGTATGACTTGGCATTGAACTTACGTGCAATTGTTGCTCAGCAATTGGTGCCATCTGCAAAAGGTGAAGGGCGCGAAGCAGCCATCGAGATTTTACTTAACTCTCCAATGGTTGCTGAACTTGTCAAAAAGGGTGACATAGGTTCAATTAAAGAAACCATGGCGAAGTCGAAAGAAATGGGTATGCAAACCTTTGATCAGGCATTGTTTGAACTCTACAAACAACGTCGTATTAATTATGCTGACGCACTTCACTACGCTGACTCGCCAAATGACCTACGCTTAATGATAAAGCTGCAGAATAACGAGCAGCAAGGCGCAGGTTTCCTACAAGGTGTAACTGTTGATGGATTGGACTCAAAATAAAAAGTATATAAAAAGATTTTATTTTGTACTTCCTGTGTTGGCTGTGTTGTTTAGTCTTACAGTCAACGCTTTAGGCATGAACAAAATTCAGATATACGTTAGAGATGATGTGTATATCGATTACAAACGGTTCTTAAACGGCCGTAATGTGTCAGAAATCACAGACTTTTCAGGCGAGTATATTCGTCGAGACGTTGTTGATATGATTTTAGCGCAGCAAGCACTTGCATTAGGTGGCTTTAAAAAACAATTCGAATATCACACAGGTAATGTCAACTTTCGAAATACTAAGCTGTTAGAACAAGGAAAGCTGCTACTGAGTATGGACAGTTATTGGTTAGAAGATGCTAAAGCCATGTCTAATTCTGTTTATATGAGCAAAGCACTCATAAAGCGAGGAGAGTACTATGCGGGCCTATTTCACTCTCCAGACAATCAGAAGATGCTTAAACTACAGAGTTATCAACAGCTAAAAGACTACACTTCGGTGAGTACACCTCGTTGGCGAACAGATTGGGAAACACTTCACAGTCTTCCATTACAGAAGTTGTTTGTTGAGCATGAATGGGTGTCTCAAGCGCGTATGGTGAGTATGATGTGGGCAGATTTCATGTTAATGCCACTGATGCCAAGCCTTAACAATGAATTTAATTTAGAAGGAATAAAGTTAGTCGCTCACCCAAGGTTAGTGATGCTTTTAGATAGTAGTCGACATTTGGTTGTATCGAAAGCGCACCCATACGGAAAAGAAGCTTTTAAAGCACTGCAAGAAGGCTTAAAAATGTTAAGGCAACGTGGCATGATCATAAAAGCCTACACGCAGGCAGGCTTTATTCCAGATCTGTCGAGATATGAAGTCTTAAACGCATTACCAGCTAAATAA
>CAYZOE010000036.1:0-41275 GCA_964479805.1 uncultured Pseudoalteromonas sp.
TAAATCTAATTTAACTTGATTTGTGTTATTCACTTCAGGAGCTACTGTAATCATTGCTTATTACCTAGTTTTATATACTTTACTATTAATGTTCAAGAGAACGGAACTTTTCACGTAAATGGTTACGAATACCAATCGCTGTAATATTCAGTGCGATGATAACGCTGACCAGTAAGAATGCTGTTGCGTAAACCAATGGACGCGCCGCTTCAACGTTCGGGCTTTGAAAACCTACATCATAGATGTGGAAACCTAAGTGCATGAACTTACGATCTAAGTGAACAAACGGGAAGTTACCATCAATCGGTAATGTCGGTGCCATTTTCACAACACCTACTAGCATAAGTGGTGCAACCTCACCCGCAGCACGCGCTACCGCTAAGATTAAACCTGTCATAATTGCCGGGCTTGCCATAGGTACAATGATGCGCCATAGCGTTTCGGCTTTTGTCGCACCCAGTGCCAATGAACCATGGCGTACTGAGCTTGGAATACGTGATAAGCCTTCTTCAGTCGAAACGATAACCACTGGCAGCGTTAAGATTGCTAAAGTTAATGCCGACCAAATTACACCAGGCGTACCAAATACAGGACTTGGCGCAGCTTCTGAATAGAACAATTGGTCAATTGAACCACCTAACATATAAACAAAGAAACCAAGACCAAATACACCGTAAACAATCGAAGGAACACCTGCTAAGTTGATTACCGCGATACGGATCATCTTAGTTACAGCATTCTTAGCTGCGTACTCATGTAAATAAATCGCAGCCACTACACCAAATGGTGTCACTATCACAGCCATTAGCATAACCATGAAAACAGTACCGAAGATTGCAGGGAATACACCACCCTCAGTATTCGCTTCACGCGGGTCATCTGAGATAAATTTACCTGACTGTACAAAGAAGTGACCTATCTTTGCAAAGAAGCCCATATCATTTGGGAACCATAAATCTAATACCTGGTAGATAGGTAAAGTTACTAGCTCACCACGCATGTCGCGGACAACCACTTGATCTCGCTTCGCTTTCTTACGAAGTTCAAACAGGCGCGCTTCTAATACTTTATATTCAGCACGAAGTTCTGCACGTTTTGACTCTAAATCAGCTAGTACTTCATCCGTTAAGGCATTATCAAGTGCGTATTTCTTTTCTTTTAAACGCAGACGCTCAAGTTCATAGTTAATGTGACCAATATCACCGTTTTGTAGATCAAGTGCTTCTTCATTTAAATCCACAGCACGTTCAACCAGTTCAGCTAAACGATCTTTAGGCGCATTCGTAACTTCTTTGCCATCTTCGATTACACGCTCTACGTAGCCATAAAAGTTACCGTTTTTACTACGCTCAAATACCGCCATCACTTCTGGCTTGGTTTGAGACTGGATGTCTGTTGTTAGTATCCAACGGAAATCAAGGTCTACATATTCACGGTTACCCGTTTTTACCAAGATACGTTCAATATATTCATCTTGGTATGCCGATAAATCATAGCCTGCCGCTTCTAAGCGAGATTTAGGCACCATTTCACGGTCATAAATCTCACCTATCACTGTTTGCTTAGGCACTGAGCCTTCAAGCTTTAACTCAACAACTTCTGATGGCCAAAAGAAGCTTAGACCTTTCCACGCGATCATCGCTAATAAGCCGATAACCGAAATTAAACTGATGCTTACTGCACCACCTGTCATCCAGATCCAAGGAGATCCTGACTTAAACCATTGCTTTACCATGTCATGAAACTCCGATAATTACATTGAGCTGTATTTTTCACGTAGACGCTGACGAACAAATTCAGCGAGCGTGTTAAATACAAAGGTAAAAATAAACAACACAAATGCAGCAAGGAATAGAATACGGTAGTGCGAACTACCCACTTCTGATTCAGGCATTTCAACCGCAATGTTCGCCGCTAAAGTACGCATACCTTGGAAAATACTCCAGTCCATAATTGGTGTATTACCTGTTGCCATCAGTACGATCATGGTCTCACCTACGGCGCGACCTAAGCCCATCATGACGGCAGAGAAAATACCTGGGCTGGCAGTAAGTAACACAACATAAACAAGGGTTTGCCACTGCGTCGCACCTAGCGCTAATGAACCATTCGATAAGTGCTTAGGCACACTGAATACCGCATCTTCTGCAATTGAGAAAATAGTCGGGATAACCGCAAAGCCCATCGCAATACCCACAACCAATGAGTTACGTTGGTCGAACGTTAGACCTAGTTCATTAGTTAAATACTGACGTACATTGCCATCAAATACCCACAGTTCGATTTGACCGCTGATTGCGAATGACAACCAACCGATAAATAGCACGACAGGGATCAGTAAAATTGAATGCCAGCCATCTGGAATTAAATGGCGAATTCTCGCTGGTAGCTTAGTCCAACCAAATGCCGTCGCGATAACCGCCACAGGCAGTAAGGTAATTAGCGCAATCACTGCTGGTAAATGCGTTTCGATTAACGGCGCTAACCAAAGACCCGCTAAGAAGCCAAGGATAACTGTTGGTAATGCTTCCATAATTTCAACGGTTGGCTTAACCACACGACGTAATTCACTCGACATAAAGTATGCTGTATAAATCGCTGCTGAAATCGCAATTGGTACAGCAAATAACATGGCATACATCGCCGCTTTAATCGTACCAAATGAAATTGGTACTAAAGAAAACTTAGATTCAAAGTCATCCGACGCTGAAGTTGACTGCCAAGTGTATGCAGGCTCAGGGTAGCCTTCGTACCACACTTCACTCCAAAGTGCTGACCAAGTAACCTCTGGGTGCTCATTATGCACTTCAAAAATTGACAGCGTATTATTCGATAGCGATAAAACCGCGTTTGCACGTGGTGATACGGCAAAGTTATCAATGGCTTGTTCACTGATTTTACCACGCCATAACTCGGCTTCACTGGTCGTGTAGTAAACGCCCAAGTCGCCCGATGATGTCGTCGTAAAGAAAGTACGACGGTAGTACTCTGTGTAAATGTCTAGCTTATTGGTTTTTTCAGTTTCAAATGCACGAATTTTGGCAAACTGACGGCCATTATCTTCAGTGTTTACTTCGAACCATTGAGATACTTCACCGTTATCATTGGCAAGCATTAGAGAGTTTGCACCAGCTAGTAATGTTGCGCTCACTAGATTTGCATTTTCTTCATTTGCTGCAAGTACTTGGAACTGCTCAACTTCAGCTGGATCACGCGTGTCAAAGATATAAATTTTATTCGCACTACGAACGAATACGCGAGACGTATCTGGTGAAATCAGTAACTCATTTACTCGGCCACTAATGTCTAGCTCGGTGCGTTCAATTAGCCACTCTACTTCACCTGTAAACATGTTCTCTTCAGGTGTGAATGCTGCAAATACCACGCGCTTGTCTTCAGTTAGAGCAACTGCT
Source organism: uncultured Pseudoalteromonas sp. (assembly GCA_964479805.1). Taxonomy (GTDB): domain Bacteria; phylum Pseudomonadota; class Gammaproteobacteria; order Enterobacterales; family Alteromonadaceae; genus Pseudoalteromonas. The sequence continues at coordinate 3,414 of CAYZOE010000036.1, forward strand.
GCAGCTTTATCTTCATAATAACTAAAGGCAAATTTAGTAATCGCTTGCTCTTGCTCATCTACTAACAATTGCTCACCATCTAGTGGGTAACCAATACGAGGGGTTATTAGGCGCTCATTACCAGGGAAAGTCACTAAAAAGCTCGGTTTAACCAACTTAATTGCACCATTATCTAAACCATATGCATATAAGCCTAAAAATGGGGCGCTTTTGGCAAATGTTGTGATATTTCCATCAAGTTCTACATCCAGGCTTTTCATTAATTGCCCTGAGTTGTCTCCTTTTAAATGGTAAAAATCGACATACCCAGAATCTTCTAATAGATAAGCAATCTCTGTTTGCTCTTCAACACCTAAACCAACATAGTTTTTCTCTGAAGATAAACTCACATCTGTGCGTTTCTCTACTTTTGCTGACTCTAAGATTGGCTCTACGACATATAGTAGATAGAAGAAGATCAACAGCAATGCCACAAGTACCATTACCCCACCTGCGGTAATACTGTATTGTGCAAAGCGATCTTTAAATAAACGGCGCTTGTCCGTTTTAAAAGATTTTTGCTGTGCTGAGGTAGACATTAAAACACCTTATTATCTTTGAATTGCGCACATTATATTTCATCAAGATGACAGTAATGTTACATAAAAAGGACTTTAAGCGCTGCAAGTATGAACTCTTGTTAACACTTAAAAGTCATAGAAAAGTAGTGATATTTATGCCTTACCTCAAGGATATAAACCTATTTTCTGGACAAGCCCTAAAACTTAACTAATCTTAAGGTGCAATGTTTTATTGGCGTAAGGATGCGTCGAGTAGAGCATTGATCATTTACACTCTCACCATACGGTGAGTAAAAAATAATAAGAGACATTGATATGAAGCAGTTAGTTTTAACAATAATAGGTAAGGACCGGCCGGGTCTCGTTGACGAAATCTCAGCAACCATCCTAGAACACCACGGTAACTGGATGACCAGTAACCTTAGCCATTTAGCAGGTCAATTTGCAGGTATCATTCAAATTGGCGTGGCAGAGGAGCACTTTCAAGAAATACAATCAGCACTGAATGCATTACCAGGCTTAGAAGTACATATTGAGTCTGGCGATACCGATGTTGCAGGTCAGTCTCCTGAAACACTTAATCTAGTGATTACAGGCAATGACAGACCAGGTATTGTCAAAGAGCTTTCAAGTGTTATCCGCCATAAAGGCGCCAACATCACACATTTGAATTCTCGACAGCGCAGCGCACCAAATTGGGGAGTGCCGATTTTCAGTGCATTTGCCACGGTCACTTTACCTGCGGGTATGAACAAAGATAACGTGATTGAAGCACTTGAGTCGATAACCAGTGACCTAGTTGTTGATATTGAAAGTGAATAATAATTAAACTTTATGGCAGGCTGAGGAATAAGCCTGTCATATAAGCGTCATAAAAACCTCATATATTTTACTGTTGTACCTTTGATTACCCATGGATAGATCATGCATTCTGTACCTCCCACCTCAACGACTATTAATTACTTTGCTAAAGAATTAAGCTGGCTCTCGTTCAATGAACGAGTACTTCAAGAAGCCAAAGATCAAAATAACCCTCTTATCGAGCGACTGCGTTTTTTAGGCATTTTCTCAAATAATTTAGATGAGTTTTTTAGGGTTAGAGTCGCTGATTTAAAAAGAAAAATTTTATTAAACAGTCTATCAGACACCCACTTTGACGCCGACGAAGAGTTATTAAACCAAGTTAACAAGAAGGTGTTGTCACTCGGAAAAAAATTCAATCAGATCCACCACCAACTGTTAACCGACCTCGACAAGCAAAATATCCATATCCGCCAGCCAACTGACTTATCTGATTTTCATAAAGATTGGTTAGAAGACTTTTTCAAAGACCAAGTTTTGCAGCATATGTCGCCTATGCTAATCACCGAATCTAAAGATTACTCGAGCAACATCAATGATGCGATGACTTATCTTTTTATACATATGCAAGGCGAAAAGTCACAATACGCATTATTAGAAATTCCCACCGATAGGCTTGATCGTTTTGTCATTTTACCTTCTGAAAAGAGCCGTCGTCATAAAACCATTGTCATGCTCGACGATGTGGTCGAGTTTTATTTAGCTGAAGTTTTTAAAAGCTTTGTGAAGTTTCACAGTATTGAAGGCTATTCAATCAAACTAACGCGTGATGCTGAGTACAATTTAGATAATGAGATTGAAGAAGGTTTACTCGATAAAATGTCGAAAGGCCTGAAGCAGCGCCTTTATGCTGAGCCTGTGCGTATGGTCTATGATCAAGAGATGCCTGATGAGATGCTAAAGGTACTGAAAAAGCGTCTTGGCGCAAGCCAGCAAGATGCACTCATACCTGGTGGCCGATATCGTAATTTTAGAGACTTTATTTCTTTCCCTAATGTTGGCCGCAAGCATTTAGAAAACAAGCAGTTAAAACCGTTAACTAGTAGTGCTTTTGCAAAACACGACAGTGTATTTAAGGCCATCTCCGAGCAAGATATTTTACTGTATTACCCTTACCATACGTTCAACCATATGCTCGAGTATGTAAGACAGGCAGCTTATGACCCTAAGGTCACTCAAATTAAAATCAATATTTACCGAGTTGCCTCCCGCTCAAGGTTAGTTTCGTCGTTAATTAATGCTGCTAAAAATGGCAAAAAAGTCACCGTCATGGTGGAGCTAAAAGCGCGCTTTGATGAGCAAAACAATATTGAATGGGCTAAGTTACTCAGTGAAGCGGGTATTAAGGTACTGGTTGGTTTACCTGCATTAAAAGTTCACAGCAAGCTCTGTGTAATACATCGAAAAGAGAAAGGTAAGATTGTAAAATATGCCCACATTGGTACGGGTAACTTCCACGAAAAAACAGCGCGAATTTACACTGACTTCAGCCTGTTCACCAAACATAATGAAATCTGTGATGAATGTGATGAAGTCTTTCGATTCATCGAAACCAGTTATCGCCCATTTACTTTTAAGCACCTACAAATTTCACCGTTAAATGCCCGAGAGCGCATTTGTGAGGGTATAAAGAATGAAATTGTAGCCGCAAAGAATGGTAAATTTGCACAAATCACCATAAAAGTGAATAATCTAGTCGACAAACAGCTCATTGATTTGCTCTACAGTGCTGCTCGGCAAGGCGTAAAGATCCGTATCATTGTTCGTGGCATGTGTGCACTAGTCCCCGGATTACCGAAATTTAGCGATAACATCTCAGTTATTAGTATCGTTGATCGCTTTTTAGAACACCCAAGGGTAATGGTGTTCGAAAACCAAGGCGACCAGCAGATTTATATTTCTTCAGCCGACTGGATGACTCGAAATTTAGATCACCGTGTTGAAGCCGGTGTGCCTATTTACGATCAGCACTTGAAGCAGTTAATCATCAATATTTTAGAGCTACAATTTAAAGATTGCTGTAAAGCAAGAGTCATAGATGTCGAACAACAAAATAAGTACGTTGCCCGCGGTAACCGTAAGAAAGTACGTTCGCAAATTGCCATCTATGATCTTTTGAGTAAATGGGAACACAATTATGCACAACACACCTGAGCCTGCGAGTTTTGCAGCGCTCGATTTAGGCTCTAATAGCTTTCATTTAGTCATCGCCCGCAAAGTTGAAGGCAGACTACAAATTCTTCATAAAGAAAAGCATCGCGTGCATTTAGCTGCTGGCCTCGATGAAGAATTTGAACTATCAGGAGAGGCCATTGAACGTGCCATGTTGGCTTTTAAACAACTGGCACAAACTCTAAAGGGGTTTGCCCCTGAAAATGTAGAAGTTGTCGCGACTTACACGCTTAGGAACATTAAAAATCTAAAGCACTTCTTGCAACAGGCGCAAGTGCACTTTCCTTTTAATATCAATGTAATCTCGGGACAAGAAGAAGCGCGCTTAATTTACCAAGGGGTTGCAAACTATGTTCATGGTAAAGATAACCGCTTGGTCATTGATATTGGTGGCGGTAGTACTGAACTCGTCATAGGTCAACATTTTGAAGCCCTACAACTTACTAGTCGAGACATTGGTTGTGCCAATATAACCAAATACTGCTTTGGCTCAGGCAAGTTAAGTAAAGGCGTATTTAAAAAAGCTGAAATTGCCGCCCGACAAGCGCTTGAGCCGATTTCACCCCGCTATCGAAAAACTGGTTGGAAACAAAGTTATGGTACATCAGGCACAATCAAAGCCTTAATCGGTATTGCGCAAGCACAGTTCGACTGTGAATACTTAACACTGCCGATTTTAGAAAAAATTAAAGCGCTATTTATTGCCCAAGGCAGTATTGATCAACTTGATATTAAAGGATTAAATCCTGAACGACACACCAATATCTCTGGCGGTTTAAGTATTGTCATTGCCGCGTTTAAGGAGCTTAAACTAGAGCGCTTAGAATACTGTGATTATGCGCTACGTGAAGGCGTTTTACACGAAATGCTGAACTATGATGAGTTTGATTTAAGGGTGCGCACCATTATCGCACTCGGCCAGCACTACAACATTGACATCGCCCATGCGGATAACGTTTTTGATACTGTTAAACATTTATTCTCACAATGTAAAAAAGCCTGGGGGTTAAAACAAAAAGACCTTCTTCAGCTTCAGTGGGCCGCACAATTACATGAAGTAGGATTGTCAATTAATTCATCTGGTATTCAAAAGCACAGTGCGTATATTGTGATGAATACGGCACTACCTGGCTTCACACAGCAACAACAAAGTGTGTTAAGTGCTTTAATCCGTTTTCATCGTAAAAAGATCAAACTTTCAGATCTCGACTCTTTTAATATTCTGTGTTCAGAGACCTTTGCTAAACTCTTAACGCTATTCAGACTAGCTATATTAGTTAATAGAACTCGACAATTAACTGATCTGTCTCGCCCCATTTTATCTGTAGAAAACAATAAATGTATGGTGCTTTTTGATGCACAACTACCTGAAGAACAAGCTTTACTTTTCGCGGATCTCGAGCAGGAAAAGGTGTATCTTAACTCGATTGGAGTCGAGCTTGCATTTGTCGTCGGTGAGTAATACCAATCCGCTTAACTAAGTGGTCTATTTTGAGGCAAAAAAATTCTTGGTAGCACCACTTCATGTGTCCCGCTATCACTGAGGTACCTACTATAGGCAAAGTAAATGTTTCGTTATTTAGTGTTCTAAATAAGAAATTTTTAACGCAGCTATGATCTGGTTTAAGCACTCGAAATGATTAAGTGTTATTAGGGATTGATATAAAATCAGGCTATAGCTTAAACATTAAAAAGACTGCACTAGCAGTCTTTTTTGGAATAAGGATTTGTTAGAGAAATCATACTTATTTTACTGACACCACAGCGAAAATATTATCCGCATATTCACGACTTTGGGTGACTAAGTCATAAATATTGCTAATGGGTGTTGCCGGTCTGATGGCTGCCAATACATTTTCAGCTTCTTGCCAGTTATTTTGCTCTACGGCAATCGCTACTTTTAGTGCCCCACCAAGTAAGCCTTTATAATTCAGCAGCGCACTACTTAAATTACTATCGAGTGAGAATTCAGAAATAATGGTACTTAAATCCATATCCAGTACTGCACCTAGAATCGACATAAGTCCGATTAGGTATCCCTGCTCTGCCATTTCTTCCCCCCCTGGCGCTAAGAACAATGCCATAAAGCGGGCACGCATTAAGCCATATTTAGTCAATTCAGCAGGCTTATCAACTCCCAGTTCACTGAGTGCTAAAACCCGAACAAATTGTCTTAGGGCATCTTCACCCAAATAAACAACCGCTTGAGAAATCGTCTTCATTTCTAGTTTCTCAAGACCAGAGCGAGCATTCACCAACTTCAACACTCGTGCTGTTAGACTCAAGTCTATGGAGATTTTTTTCTCGATATCTTTAAAGCACAAGTTCGGCTGTGACGTTGACTTTAATAAATCAAACACCACTAGCTTAGAAGGCTCAACATTACCATGCGTCAACATTTCTGGCCTAGCAAAAAAGTAGCCCTGAAAATAATCGACACCAGCACTTTTTAAATACTCAAATTCTTCGTATGTTTCAATTCGCTCAACCACAATTTTTATTTTTGGATATAAACGCTTTAACTTCTTAACCATCATCGTGGTTTTAAGAATAGGCCGTTCAAGCTCCAATTTAATATAAGACATATGAGGTAAAAGCGGCTCCCACCGAGGGTCAGCATCATAATCATCCAATGCAAAGCTGTAATGCTGTTTTCGCAGCATTTTCACGGTTTCAAGCAACTGTTGAATATTCTGCGAACGCTCAACAATTTCAAGCACTAAGTTATCAGGTTTTAAAAGTCGTGGGATATCTTGCAATAGCGTGGTATCAGAAAGATTAATAAACGCACAATGATTAGCAACCAGCTTTTCTTTGCCAACCAAAATTAGTGAGTTAAAAAACATTCGCCCAGTGGCTTGCTCATCACTCACCCCAGCAGGAAAAGCATTGTTGTGCGAATCTCGATAAAGTAATTCGTAAGCAAAAATTTGCTTTGTCGAATCGAGAATTGCCTGTCTAGCAATATACTGAGTCGCGGGTTTTGTCATAGATAATGTAAACCTGATAATTCAATTCTAGCTCTAAAACTTTGAGAATTAATGAGAGATTCAGTCGTATTTTTCAGGCTGTGCCAGCATTAGAGAATGAAGCAAACCAAAATACCAGTATTAAGATCATAATAATTTATTCTATTCCCTTTTACCTAATAAATTTTGACTATTGCTACAAACGGCTTGTATGCCTTAATGTCAAAAAGCGATATGTGCCAACTTTAAAACACAAATTTACGCAAACAAGTTTTAAATTGATCAATTTGTTTCTCATTTTAGACATCATACACAAATCAAAAAAGCGCTCGTAAGAGGGCATGTTCTAATGAGGTTTTCTACAGCAATGTAATGTTAATAGACTACATTAATCGCTGTGACGAAATACACAATTGTCAGTCAATTTTGCTAAAACAATCACGAAAACCTAGCTGTCAGCTATTCTAAACTTAAAGCATATATTCAACGCCAAGCCCGGCGACATGCGTTCCACACTCACTTCACCTTGTTGCGCATTAATGAGCTCTTTAACCAAAGCCAAACCAATACCTGTGCCTTGGGTCGCTCGTGTTAACTCATTACCACCACGATAAAACAAATCAAACAGCTTTTCTTGCTGCTCTTCACTAATGCCAAAACCATAATCACGTATTTGCAACTGAATAGACTCAGGCTGATGCTTAGAATAATGAAAATTGAAATCGATTTTTTGCCTATCGACATCACAGATCTTGGCTTGATCAAAAAATTTCACTGCGTTGTCGGTAATATTGATCACCACCTGTGCAAAGGCATCCATATCCACCCACAGCAAAGCGCGCTCTGGCTCTTCAAAAGGCTGATTTATGTTAAGTACAAAGTCATTTTTAACCAATAATGACGAGACTTTTGATTGGATCACATCATTCAAGATGCTCAATTTTACCCAACTTGGTTCAACATTATGTGAAGGCTGGCTGAGTTTAGATAGCTGCAAGATATTATCAATGAGGCGAGATAAACGTTCACTCTCACTAAATATAAACTCGTAGTAATCACTACGATGTTGCTCAGATAAAATTTGCCCTGACCTGAGCATTTCTGAATACATGCGAATGGATGTTAACGGGGTTTTTAACTCATGGCTCACTGACGAGACAAAGTTCAAACGTTGCTCAGCCAACTTTAATTGACGTTTTCCCAAGGCATAAAAACCATAACAGCCGATTGCAATAGTCAGTAATAATACCCCCATTAACCCTAGTCCATACAAGGCAAGACTACTGGTGCCAAAGGCTTTAGTCGAAAACGAAATGCAATAAGATGGAAATGGCCAGTGCAATTTGCTTTCTTTCAAGTGAACCTGCATCAATTTTGCTGGTAGCGTCTCCTGTAGCTGTACGTCCATATCCCCATTTTTCAGCATCTTGGAAACAATAAATGCATCTTCGGCATGACCTTTCTTATCACTGATAGTCAATCCGAGAAATGCATTGGGACGCTTGTTAGTCATGACTTCCATGATAAGACCAAGTAAATAGCGCTGTTTATCTAGCACATACCCTTGCATTTTTACTTCATCACTTACTGTGACCACACGATAAAAAATAAAGTAATCTGGTACGTCTTCTATCACTTCATATTTTTCAGGTTGTACGATAAAGCCATTATTAATTAGAGTTTTTATCTGCGCTGAACGCATCACTACATCGTATAAGCCGCGTGCCATTTTAAGACTGTCTTTTTGTGCTTCTTTTTCAGAAAAAACATCATCGGCTTCAATCACATCAGGCCACATAGGGCTATTAAAACGCCCTTGTGCATCTATCTGAAAAAAACCCACTAAACCTTCATACCGCTGAAAGCTTTCTGGGTTTGCAAGCGGAGACACTTGTCGTGTGACCTTTTTGGTCTCAGGATTATAGGCGTATTGGTAATAGTCAAACTCTGTAGGAGAAACCGAGTTAGTCATAATCGCTTGTTTAAATAGCCGTTTATTAATGATGTCGCTAAGCTTAGTTGCGCTCTTTTGGTATTTTACAATCTGCTCTTGCTGAAATTGCTGAAACACAAACACACAAACCAAAGACACCGGAATAAATAACAACAAGAAAAAGCTCAGCGTGAAAATTCTCAGTCTTTTTAAACGCTGCTGATAATTGAGTAAGGGTGAAGGTTTTAAGAATGCTTTCATCAAGAGGCCCGCCCGAATAATTGATATCCTTCACCGCGCAGGGTCACCAGGTATTTTGGCGCCTTAGGATCAGGCTCTATTTTCTTACGTAACTTGGCAATATGAATATCAACCGTACGAGTATCTATGTGGTCAGTTGACTTATACCCCCACACTTCTCTTAACAGCTCACAGCGTGAAACTGGCGCTTTTTGCTGGCTCAGATAATTTAAGATCTCCACTTCACGACGGGTATAGCGTACAACTTGATTGAACGATTGACCTGTTAAACTCTGAGTACAGATCTCCACTTGATCGCAAATAGTCAGTTTACTGTCTTCGGGGCTCCAACCTGAACGACGCACCAAGGCTTTAACCCTTAACACCAGCTCTGAAGTCGAAAATGGTTTAGCTAAATAATCATCAGCGCCCAAAGTGAGGCCATTAATAATATCTTCTTCACTGTTTTTAGCGGTCAGCATCAAAATAGCTTGGCTTTGTGAGTGCTGACGTAGTGCATTGCAGATCTCAAAACCATTCATACTCGGCAGCATCACATCTAAAATCACACAGTGATAATGGCCTTGCAAGGCGGTATCTAACCCTTGCTTACCATCCATTTCACTGTCGACCTCAAAACCGTGGAAAATAAATAAGTCGGTCAGGCCACGTAAAATACTGGCTTCGTCTTCCACGATTAGCAGTTTAGGTTTGATGCTCATAGTTTGATACTCCCTTTTTACACACGCGTTACCCTACCCCACACCTTAAATTTTCTTAAGTAAACTTTTGTAAAAAAATCCTACTAAGAGTTTTACTTTTTGTGCCTATTTAACCTTTGCTCGCCCTCCTAATATGAGCTCAAACGCCATTGAGGGAAATATCATGAAACGCCTTTATACATCTCGTCTTTTAAAACTAAGTGTGGTTGCAACTGCACTGACTTTGTTTTTTAACAGCCAAGCAAGCTGTGCCAATGATGATGTTAGCAGTAACACAGCCGCTAACATTGATACCTATGACGAGAGTTTCTTCACGCCATTTTCACCACAAAACCTGCGCGATATTTTAGAAAAAATTCCAGGAGCCAATAACCTACTATTGGCCATGAATAATAACAATGAAGCCCGAGGTTTTGGCTCGTCAGGCGAACAAATATTAATTAACCGTCAACGCGTATCGGGTAAAGGCAATAGCATAAAAAGTGAGATTGATAACATTCAAGCCAAAGATGTTGACTATATTGAACTGATCAGAGGGTCTGTATCCGGCCTTGATGTGCAAAGTAATGGTTTAATCATCAATGTTATGCTTAAAGACGATATCGGTACCGCGGTACTGTGGAATATTGGGGTCACGAAAACAGACTCTATGCAGGGTAAACCGTTAGGCTCTTTAGTATTAAGTGGGGGTGAAGGCGATTTAACGTATCGCTTTGGTTTTGAAAGAAAGCTTTACCCCACGAAAGTCAAAATCAATGAGCTGTTTAGCTCTGCCGACAATGAACCTACTAAACACTACAAGCGTGTTCGTAAAAATTGGTTCCGCGAAGACATATTCAGCAACAAACTTAGTTACAAGCACTCCAACAACACCTCCATGACGCTAAACAGCATGTATAAAAAAATCTATCTAGATAGCGACTTTGACTCTACGTATATACAACTTGCGGATAACACCACAACAGCGGATAACCTGACATTTGATTGGGGCCTACGTGAATGGGAAGTTGGCGGGGACATCAATCATAAAATTAGCGACAAACACAGCTTAAAACTGCTATTTATCGAAAACCGCAGTAAAGCCAACGATCAACTTTGGCAGACTATAATCAATAATGACGACAGCACCTCGGCGGGATACCAACTCCCACGACTTTATAGAGAGTCAGAAAGCGTTATTAGAGGCAGTTGGAAGTACACACTCAATAAACAACATAGCTTTGACTCAGGCGTTGAGCTTGCTATTAATAAACTAGATGAAAACCTACAATTCATCGATAGTCAAGATGATGTTTATCATTCGACTGAACTTAATGACATCAAAGAAACTCGCTATGAAGGCTTTAGCCATTATAACTATTCAATATCTCAAGCTACGAACCTACAGGCTTCTGTTATTTACGAGTATTCAAGACTTGATGTTACTACAGATTTTAGTTTGCAAACCGATACTTTTGAGCAAGCAACCAGTGGTTCAACACGTTCATTTAATTACTTAAAACCACGCATTAACTTGCGCCATGATGTCAGTGACGCAATTCAGTTACGAACCAATTTAGAGCGCACCGTGAGTCAATTGAGATTAAATGATTTTGTGCCTCGCTTTAACCGAGAAGAACAGCGATTAGAAGAAACAAACCCTAACTTACGCCCAGAAGTCAGAGACGAGCTATCTTTTAGCTTTGAGAGGCAATGGCAAGCAACCTCTGGTAGTCTGACTCTGACGCCGTATTACCATAAGATCACCGATCTCATTGTTGAGATCCCATTAGTAAGCTACTCAGGTGAAGGTAATGTCGACAGTGCCAAAGAATATGGTGTAGAACTTGAAACTGATTTCGGTTTAGACGTCATTGGCCTATCAAACACCATGATCAGTGCCAGCTATACTTGGCGTGATACTAATATGCGTGACCCATTTACAGGTCAAGACAATAAAATAGCGAGACTTAGTGATAACAAATGGCAAGTTAAAATCAATCAAACAGGTCCCATCGAAAACCTTGATTGGAGCATGACGCTGCAAGATAGGGGGACTTCTCCTTTTACTCGCTTCGACTATACCAGCACGTTAGAGTACAAGCTGTGGGCGAGCATGGAACTAAACTATAAATTGCCATCAAACTTAAAATTAACCCTCAAAGGCGATCGTTTATTAAGTCGTAAAACAAGAAATATCAGAACTCGACATGACGGCTTATTTACTGAAAATGGTATTTCACAGTATGAAGATCGCCGCTTTGAACGCTCACCACGTTTTACTTTACTATTAAGCGGCCAGTTCTAACTGGCCTATTCATTTGTCAAAAGGCACGTTTGTTGGCTTCGTGCCTTTTGAAACTCACTAGGTATCTTTTAAAGAAAAAAGCAAAATTAATCTAAAATCCACTTTGAGTGCTGTTTATGCGCACGGCCTGTCGAAGTCAACTGTGGACGCTGCTTATCTTGGTTATACCAAAAATACTGTTGCCAATACGTATTTTTGATATTCCACAGGCCTCCTTGATATACAAACTCGTATTCAGCTTGTTTTGGCGAGTTCCATAACTTGCCATAACCTGATGAAGATCCACTATAACTGAAGAACAATGCAGGCGCTTGGCGACTTCGTAAATAATAACGTCCCTCTTTTGCGGGGACTTTTAGCCATTGCACAGGGTTGTTCTGCGCTGTAGTTAAGCGCTCATTATTATTTAAGGCCGATACAGATAGCGCCTTACCATCTAAAGCAGACTTGATGACAACCGCTTTGCCACTATCAGCTTGCTGCTTAGCAGGTTGCCAGTCACTAGGTGGGGTTTGCCAAGTGAGTGATTTCCAGCGCCAGTTATATGGCATTCCCATATAATCATCGTACAGATCTGAATATCCAGGTTCAGCTTCAATGTTATATAAGCACTGGCGACGCTCAGCATCTAATTGCGCAACACGCTCTGCTTGATTGGTTGTGCCTACATTCAACTCTCCCATACAAGCTTCAAGTGTTTTACCAATACCGCTTTCACCCGGAGCGAGTACATAGGTATGGTCTCTATGCTGTTGATTGTCATACCATGCAAGCATCGCTTGTTCATCAAACGACAACCAATTGTCTACCAAGGTTTGCGCTTCTTGCCTTGCATAGGCTTCACGTGCACTTTTGTCTACAGCCATTGTTCGAATGAATGCCGCCCATAAGTCTTTACTTGCCTCTAATGCCACCAGCGCAACGGGCTTCATATTACTTGCAGAATAAGAATCCCAACCAGAGTCAAGGCGGGTATTTTCTTGCCAGATCACGTCGCCACTGCTGAAGTCGAGTACATCTTTGGTGTCATGTGTGTGTTGTTCTGCACCTTCTGAACATAAATAAGCTTTTACTTGCCATACTTTTTCATAGTTATCCGCTGGTAAACGAACCGTGTGCTCAGGGCTAAATGAGTCTTGGAATAAGTGCACAGCTCGACCAAACAAGAAATAATTATGATCCACTTCTGTTTTAGCTGAGTATCCTCCGCCATCCCATACTTGGATACGCTTTTGTTCTGCCATCGCGGCATTAACAAAGTGCGCAATAAACCGTTTTTGACCACGATAAGCGGCATCCACACCACCTTGACCACCGATGTCATCATAGCGGCGCATAAAGTGATCTTGTTGAAGATCGGCAGGTTCTTGCGAAATCGCACCAAAGCAGTTTGGTCCAGTCGGATCCGTACTGGCATTCGTCACATTAAACCCAGCAATATCCACCCAACGCTCGCCCACAATGGCCGCATAGATATCATCATATTTAGGTTGATAACTCGAATTATTATTACTTTTAGCTTGTATACGCTGTACTTCATCATACGCCGCAGTTAAGTCCGTGCGCTTTGCCAGCCCCTGCTGCCAGTGGTACCGAGGATCATTGGGATCGGTTTGAATGATGTGCTCTTGGTCTAGCAATTCGAGTGCCGCGGTACGTGTGAGCCATTCATGACCCATTGGCATAATGCCACCGCCACCTAGTTGCGTGAATGCACTTGCTGATGTCGCACCTAGCAGTGCCAGACCAATACTCAGTTTTTTGATATTCATAATTTTCCTTATAGAACAGGCTTAATAAGCTTTTTATACCAATCCTCCTAATTGAGTCTTCTATTTGGAGGGTTGGTGGTCCAGCTCATATCCTTAAGCCAATAAAAATCATGCGCATAGTAGAGCCAAAACTCTAAAGTTACAACAATGTTAATTAAAATTTAAATAATATAAGTGAGGTTTTGATAACAGCCCTAAGTGATTGGGGAGGAACTTAGGGCTGGAGTTAGTAACTCTATTACTGGCAATTCGCGTTCGGGAAGTTGTTCACGTGAGTTGCAATATGATCGGCGTAACTGTTATTTAAAATCGGCGTTGTACCGTAATACCCCGCATCTTTACCTATGGTAAAACTTTGAGAGGCACTTAGACCTGATTTGATGAATGCTTCAGCATCCGTTTTTGCATTGCCATAGGCGCGCACAATTTTAATGCCATTCGCTTCAAGTTTGTTGATCTGCTCTGTCTTGTATTCTGCAGTACGAAATAAGCTAGTTTCATTACTTAGCGATGTGCGCAGATAACCTTGAGGCAAGCCCATCCAAGACAACCATTTACGCGTACCTTTGGCATACCAATAAACGCGAGCAGTAAGATAAATAGGCTGATAACCTAAATCCAGATAGCTTCGTGCTAGCGTATAAGCTTCGTCCTTTGCGTCGGCATAATCAATGCCTGTGTAATCACCAATTTGCTCGGCATCAGACTCTGTTAATGTGCCATCAATGTCGAATAATACCGCTTCTGTATTTGGTTCTACAACCGTTAAGAAACCTTCTGTCCCTGTGCCATCAGCTGGTACGCCCGCGTAAATACGGTATTGACCTGCAGACATACCCGGTAAAGACAAAGTCGCTTTACCATCTCTGTTTGTGGTCGCTGTCGATACATATTGCCACTGTGTATCATTTTGACCACGAATAAAAAACTTCACCGTTTCAAACTCTAAGTCTTTATGCGCCACACTGCCATAATCAAACTTAGCAGTTACATTAACAGGCTTACCTACTGCGACAATTTCATCATGGATCATATGAAAGCTTGGCAGCCAAGTAATAAAACGATTTGACCAGTTTTTATATTTGCCGGTTTCAAAGCTGGGCGCTTCAAAACGCTGCTCCATCAATTGTGGTTGCGGGCACTGAGGCAGTGCAAAAGCCGAGGCAGCGCTCAGCAGTAGTGGGGCAAAAAGCCATTTATTATTGTTCATATTCTTTCCTTAAGTAAAAACATCAATTACTTAGAATAGAATAAAAACTCAAAGTTACAAAAATGTTAAATATAAAATAAAAACTTAATTCATATAAAAAAGGCCGCGTATTTTTCAAGTACACTGCCTTTTATGTGTGCGTATGAAAATGAATTAGGTGTTGCGCGCTTTAGCCACAATTTCGACTTCTTCAGGCACTAAGAACACCCCTGAAATCGCTTTAAGATTGGCCTGCTTCCCTTCAGGTAGACTAAATTCAAACTTATGCGCTAACTGAGCAAACAAGGTATGAATGATGTATTTACCGAAATGTTCACCCAAGCAGCGGCGCTGTCCTAAACCAAATGGGAAAGCCTTACCCAATTGTTTTTTGCTCAACTCGCCATCTTCATCTAAAAAGCGTTCAGGCATAAATTCATGCGGGTTTTCCCACAGCGTTTCATCTCGGGTAATACTGTAATTATTAATCACCAATGGCGTGCCTTCGGCAAGAAAATATCCATCTAATAGCGTGTCTTTACTTGTTGCATAATTGGCTGCAGGCATTGATGTAATTGAACAATGGCGCAATACCTCACTGATAAATGCTTGTGTATAAGGCAGATCCGCTTTGTGCTTATTCAGTGGCACCGCGTTTTTACCCACTACTTCATCGAGTTCTTTTTGTACACGCTGCTGCTGTTTTGGAAAAGCAGCCAAGTATAACAAGGCCCAGCGCATAGCAAATGCACCAACACCGCCACCAGCTCCCGCAACTTGAGTCAGTGAACCGATGACAATTTCTTTTTCATCAATATTTAAAGCAGCTTTCGTTTGCGCATCAACACTGTCATTTGCAGCAAACAAATAATCACATAAATCACGATACTCGCCCGGTTTATAATCGGCTTTACGACGGTCAACATTGAATGACACGTACTGATCAAGGGCGTTCAAGTTACCGCTAAACTTTTCAATCGCATCACCATACTGAGCGTAATATTTCTCTTGCAGCTCAGAAGGCATCAACTCGTAACGCGTGCTGTTAATAAAGCCATTTGGTAACCAACTTAAGCTTTTCTCGTCAAACAGACCTTTTTCAAACTCACCAAAGCGATCATCAAACATGACCTTATGTAAAAAGCTAGCAAGTTTAATTGATACTTCGCGATTCGGATCAAATGGCTTGCCCTCATCGGCTTGCCATACCGCTGCGATATCCTCAATTTCAGTGGTCATCCATTGCTCAATGTTATCCCAGCGCGTGGCAAAATATTCACGCATGGCATGGGCAAATACTTTACGATGCACCTGCCAAGGCTCGCCAGCTTCTAACTCTAAAAAGTGCTTTTGTGGTGCCACTTGCAGAATTTTATAGTCGGCTCGTACATTAAACACATCATTCTGTGTGACCAATGCTTCTTTGATGTATTGATAGCCGTTTAATACCACCAAATTGCCCTTGGCTGTTTCAACCGAGTAGATATCTCCGTACTTCTTTGATAGAGACTCGATAATTAGGTGGTATTCCTCACCCCAAAAAAACAGCTGCCCGTCTTCGCTGTTAAATGGGATGTGAGGAATACTCGGAGTCAGTTTGTTAATGTCTAAATTGATTTGTGGTTGCGCCACGACGCTGTCTGTATTTTTCATTGCTCAAATTCCGCTGACTAAAGTTGGCGTTGCAGTGGTCCCTGCACTCTCTGTGAATTGCTCTGATTGCAGATACCAAACGAAAGGAAACTTTTCGGTGATCCGAAAGATCTTTTTGCCCTGAGAGAACACCAAATAGGTGCGATACAACACCAAATCATGGCTGGAAATCGCAAAGTGAGGTGCTAGCTCATTGGCATATTCAAATCCCCATGACAGCAAGGTTTTATAAGTTTCAACCTGAAACTTTTCCCAAGCTTTGCCGATGGGGATCTGAGAATGAGTCAGGGCACGAGAAAAATTCACGTTCATGTTACCGTGATAAACCAAGGAGTCGGCGTATAGGTAAGGCAAGCCTGAGGTCTCGCCTTGCAATAAAATAACCCGCCTTTGGCAATGTATTTCAGCTTGTTGTTCGCTCGAGGTTGTGGCGATCGTGTCGCTATCAACATCGGCTTCAAACAGTTTATTCACCACCAACTTTTCATCGACAATACTTTCGATTAATTGGGTTACTGTGCCATCGGTGCCTAAGATGATTTTTTGCAAATGGCTTAAACGACTTAAATTAAAGCGGTGTGGTTGCAAGGCATCATTTAGATTGCACAAGCACTCATCGGTTAGTCGGATCATAACGTTTTCCCGTCCCTGAGCAGCTATTTACTAAGCTCACGTAAGCCATCAAGGCGTAAACGTGAGAGTAGTTTTTGGGTGATCAAAGCCAACTCAAAATGAATGATGCGTGGCCAAGAACTGATATTTGGAAAGCCTAATAAGAACGAGCGCGCTGTATGCGTCATTTTATTTGGGCCATCTAAACGGTATTGCGCTGCAAACTGCGGGTTATGCAAAAGCTTTACGCGCAACAGTGGATCTTTAAACAAGCTAGGGATCTCAGGCATACAGCCGACCAGCTTTGCCATAGAATCCATGTAATGACAGTAGTTCACCAAAGAGGCCACATGTGGGGTGATCTTATACTCCGTCTGCCAGTGCTCGGTATCGTATTTAATGATGTCGACCATTTCTGATAGTGGTGGTAATGATTTCTCGCCACTGGCCAGTTGTGATAAATAACGACATTGCATTTCAGCAATAACTGGAATGCCCCCTTGTTGCGGACGAACAAAACCGATAAACGACAGTGAGTCACCCATTTCAGGAATAAACATTTGTTTATACAAATCACGCATATTGCTGATACTTACATCTAAAAATGGGAAGCTCAGTTGATAGCCGGTGCAAAATACCACAGCATCAATTTCTTCACGTGTGCCATCTTGAAACACCACGGCATTTTTTTCAAAACGTACAATACCACCAATATTAGGCACTACTTTTCCATCGGCTATTGGCCTGAATAGTCGCTCATTTTTAGTGACGGCCTGATGGTGAGAAGGGCCTGATTTTTTCAACCACTCACCTCTGATCCGTACATGATCGTTACGGCTATTCACATACTTATTGAAAATACCTTTGGTGATCCCACCATGATAACGATGAGGTAATTTGTTCACGATGCGTGATGTTAACCAGCTGGTATCTATGGTGAAGTAAGGATCTTCTTGGAACGCCATATAGCGTGGTGCCACCGCCGGGTAACGGCGCAGCGATAAAATACATTTACTCGCAACCTCTGAAATCTCAGAAGTAATGTCGGCACTACTTTCCCCCAAACCGACACATAACACACGTTTACCGGCATATTTGTGCTTATCGCGGTAATCATTCGAGTGCTCAATTTCGCCCTCGAACATATCTAAACCAGGAAGCTCAGGCAGTTTTGGCTTTTGGAAATGACCCGAGCAAACGGCAACTATATCAAAGATGTCAGTTTGTTCAGCCATGCCATGTTTCGTGGTGACCTGCCATTTTCCCGCTTGCTTTTCTACCTTTCGTACTTCGTGATCGTAATGAATGTATTGACCTAATTCGAAGCGGGCAAGGTATTCGCCTAAGTAATTAACGTATTCTTTTTTAGACCAGAACTTCAGCTTTTGCTGACTCGGCACATAATCTGAATACGCCATAAAATAATTAGAAATGGTTAGGTGCAAATCTTCATAGATTTTTTTATCGGCAAATACACCACCAAAGCTTTCTGCTTTTTCAAAACAGACGACCTCATGGCCTCCGTCTGTAAGCTGTTTGATGGCGGCAATGCCTGATAAACCAGCACCGATGACTGCGATTTTTTTTCTCATTTTTCATTCCTTGTTTAACTAGGAGGTGTTTACGCCTCGCTCATCGTGATCTGGGTGTTATTTTCAGATCCCGATTGAGCAGACAACCCAGATAAGCATTGACGCGATAATTTTCCGTTGCGATTACGAGGCAGTGCATCGTGCACTATCACCTGCTCTGGCAACATGTATTTAGGTAAACGTTTGGCACAGTGAATTTTTAGGGTTAATAAAGACGGCGCATCGCCCTCTACGGCAATATGCGCATGGAGTGTTTTTTGGCTGCTGAGCTCAACTAAACACTCTTTGACTGCTGGGTGCTGGTAAATAGCGCGTTCAACTTCACCAAGATGAACTCGATAACCATTCACTTTCACCATATGGTCTTGGCGACCGACATACATCAACTCTCCCAGCTCATTGAAATAGCCGATATCACCTGTGTTATAAGCTTCTGATTGCAGATCTGCGCGCCCCCAATAACCGCTGAAAACAGTCGGCCCAATTACAGTAACAAACCCTTGCTCGCCCTCAGGCAGTGCTTTACCTTGTTCATCACAAATTGATAGCAAAGCATTGCTGGCTGGGTAACCTATAGGCAGCTTGTCTGGTACTACCCGAGGAACTTTGTAGTAACTACAGACATTGGTTTCGGTCGGGCCATAAAAGTTGTAAAGCTCGGCATCGGGAAACGCTTCACGAAGTTGTTTTAGCGGTTTAATCGCAAAAGCTTCACCGGCAAAAATAATGGCTCTAAGTTGCTGGCAACGCTCAGCAAAGTCAGCCTCAGCTTCTAGCATCATCACCAGTGCAGTCGGCACTGAATACCAAACACTGATCTGCTTTTGGGCCACAAATGACACTAATTTTTGTGCCACATAGCTGTCGATTTCAGATACCAAATGAACACTTGCGCCTGATAATAAAGCCACATAAATATCAAGCACCGATAAATCAAAATGCCAAGGGGCATGATTGGCAAAACGATCTTGCACTGTTGCATTGAGTTTAGTCGCCGACCATTCAATAAAGGCAAGGGCATTTTCATGACTGATTTTGACGCCTTTTGGCACGCCAGTTGAGCCAGAAGTGTACAGCATATACGCCAAGTCTGTACTTTTACCCTGTTTTGGTAAGTTGAGCTGGCTTGGTTGCTGAGCAGTAATATGTTGCCACGTGTGCACATGCAATACTGAGCTTATTAGCGCATCTTCGTCTAATACCACAAAGTCGCATAAAGCATTATCACCGCGCTGATATTGACTAAACTTAGCTTTATTGGTGATCAATACCTTCATGTCGCAGTCTTGACGAATAATATCCACACGCACTTTCGGATTCATTGGATCGATTGGTACATAAACGGCATTGAGTTTACTCACCGCCAACATGCCAGCCAGTGCTCGACATGACTTATCACACCAAAGCCCCACTCTATCACCCGCTTTAACGCCAATTTTTTGCAGCAGCACAGCAATTTGAGTCGCCCTGAGTTGTAATTCACCATAACTATACGACTCTGTGCTATCGCTCACTGCCAGAGCTTGTTCACCAGCACGCACTAAGCCTTGGGTTAATACTTGATTGAGCAATTTCATAGTAGGCCCAACCTATTGCAGATGAGTTCTCGTTGAATATCAGATGTGCCTGAGAACAACACCGAACCTAGGGCATCACGAATGCTGCTACCTATGCCGCTTTCTTGTAAGTAACCAGCCGCACCATGAATACGAATGGCGTCAATACCCGATTGCACAAACGCCTCGCTGATAGCTAACTTACTTGATGCAACTGCTTTGGTGTTATCAACGTCTTGCGACTTTTGCCAAGCCGCAAAATACAGCAATAAGCGCGCACTTTGTAAACGTACTTCCATATCGGCAATACGATGTGACACAGCCTGAAATTTGCTGATGGTTTTATCGCCCTGCTTACGGGTATTGGCAAACTCAATGCAGCGCTCTAAATCGTTCTGCATCACACCAATAAATAAAGCAAATAAACAACAGCGTTCCCAATCCATAGAAGCAGCAAAAATACGCGCCCCCTGCCCTTCACTGCCTAGTACATAGTCCTTATGCACTTTTACCTCATCAAAAAAAACTTGGTTTAGCTGCGCCGAATCAAGCCCTAACTTTTTGTAGCTTTTTCCTACTTCAATGCCAGGTAAATCAGCAGGCACAACAAAGGCTGTTTGACCTAAGTAGCCAAACTTAGGGTTGGTGGTCGCATAGAGAACAAAGTAATCGGCCACACTGCCGTTGGTCACATAAGACTTAGCACCATTGATGATGTAGTAGTCACCCTCTCTGGTTGCCTTGGTGGTTAATTTGCCAATATCTGAGCCTGCTTCAGCTTCAGAAATGGCATTTGCCGCAATCTTCTCACCACTGGTCAGTGCCGGTAATAACTCATGTTTTAGTGTTTCACTGCCATGTTCATAAATCGGCATAACGCAAGCAAAGGTGTGCGCAGCACCGGCAAATAAAATGCCGGTATCTGCACAACCTTGACCAAGACCCTCTAAAATTTTAACTGTGGTTAAAATGTCAAAACCACTGCCACAAGGTGAGTAGCGGCTATCTACGGGTAAACCGTAGTAGCCAAACTCACCCAGTGATTGCCAAGCTTCCATTGGAAACTCGCCTGCAGAGATCTTCGAAAAGTCGAGATCTCGTGCAAAGCTCAAGGCGTGCTCATGTAATGCGAGCTGATCCTCATTCCACGCAAAATTCATGATCTATCCTCAACCAGCCATTTGTTTGCGGTCGTATTCTTCAATGGCATTTCTAAAGATGGTCGGGGCTTTCCATCCTTCACAATCAAAGCAACAGCCACCTAATAGACGGATGACTTCATCGCGTAAATCAGGGTTTTGCATTTGATAACCAAAGAAAATTGGGTAGATCCAGAAGTAACGAATAAGATCTGCAGCAATTTGCTGACCGCCATTACTCCAATCGCGATATTCGTAGAAAGGCGTTTTCCAATCGTTACCATCGATAGCACGTTTAATGGCATCGGCAGCTTTAATGCCCTCTTTCATGGCGAATGACACGCCATAAGAGAAAATTGGATCTAAGAATCGATGCGCGTCACCGATACACAACCAACCATCACCGACAAACGGCTCAATACGGTAAGAGAAGTCTGCCATAGATTGCGATTCACCTACGCGCTCTGCGTTTTTGAAACGGCGTCTGATCTCCGGACTGATATGCTCCATACCCCATTCGATGGCATCGTCTGGGTTTTTACACTCTTTGTAGTACAGGTCTTTCGGGATCACTATTCCTAGACTGTCTGTGTCTGGCGAGATTGGAATGATCCACGACCAATGATACTGCTTTGAATATAAAATGGTGGTATTTGTTGAGAAAGGCGGTAAGTCACGCTCAACATTTTTATAGTGTGCAAAAGAAGCGATCTGCTGTGAAAAGAACTCGATTTCACGTTTTCCTGCAATGCCCTTGCGCGATAAAAAGGTATTTTGACCACTGGCATCTACCAGTACCTTTGAGCGTACTTGATGCTCAACGCCATCGGCTTTATAAATCGCGCCAACCACTTTTTCTTCATGTTTGATCACGTCTTTAACTAAGCCTTGCTGATATTCAACGCCATGCTCTAGGGCTTTACGCTTTAACATGTTATCGAAGTCGCTACGGCGTACCTGCCAAGTTGGCGCTAAGATAGGAATAAAGAACTCATTCTTTGATAGCGAACCAATCACGTTCACACCAGGTTTATCAGGGAAACCTGCTGCGTTCATTTCATCAGCCAAACCGAGATCACGAATGATCTGCCCTGCGTTACCAGTCAGTGATTCACCAATGTGAAAGCGCGGAAACTCATCTTTTTCAATACATAAAACTGATAAGCCTTTTTTGCGACACTCTATGCCGCATAAGCTACCTGCAGGGCCACTGCCAATAATAACGACGTCGTAACTTTTAAATTGATCCATTACATTGCTTCCCTATTTAAGAAATCTTCTACTACCCAAACAAACTCTTCTGGGCGTTCAGAAGCCGAGAAGTGACCACAGCGAGAAAGGCGAGTAACACTGGCGTTATCAAGTAGCTCAGCAGCTTTTTCACTCCACTCTGGTGGAATAATTTGGTCGTGGTTACCTGCAACAAATAAGGTCGGTACCATCACCCCATCAAAGGTCTTCGCAATAGATTGACGCGCATAATCGTCTAAGAAGCTGTGATAGGCAGGACGAGACAGAACATCATCAAGTAATGATTCTAAGGCTGGTGTCATCTTTGGTGGGTGGTAATAGGCGGCTGCTAAGAATTGCTCTGGGTTTGACGACATTTTCTTTAAATCACCCCACCAGTTCTCGACGTCTTCAACTAAACCAAAGCCACTACAAACAAGGGCTTTTACTTTGTCAGGGAAACGACGTGCAATCTCAGTTGCAATCATGCTACCTGCAGAGTTTGCCACCAGCACCCACTCTTGCTCTTCAAGCGTTGCAAGGTATTGCAATGTAAACTCAACATGATCAACATAAGATGGCGCTTCATTAGCACTTTGGCTCAACCCAAAACCGGCTAAATCAAGCGCCACGGCATTGTGACGACCTTGTACTGAACGCAGTGTTGAAGACCAAGATGTCGAAGGATTGCCAAGCGCGGGGAGTAAAATCCATAAAGGGCCATCGCCTTTGACTCGCAATACATGCTGCTTAAAACCTTCACCCGCATCAACCAACTCACTCTGAATGCCATAGCTTTCTTGTAACTTGACCAGTCGTTCTAGCTCAGAAACCGATTGCTCAGCCTGCATCTCATCTTTTGCACTTAAGGTGTTAATGAGCGCAGCAAGTGTTTCTATATTCTCAAAGTGTACAGGGGTAATATCGTGCTCAGGGATCTTCGCACCGTAACGCTGATCTACATGCGCAAGTAATCTCACCATCGATAGTGAGTTTAAAATACCTAGCTCTAAAAGCGGTGTGTGCTGATCTAAATCAGGTGCCGCACCTTCAAGTAATTCGTTATTTATAAATTCGATTAGTTCTTCAATCATGCTAGTTTCCTGTCTAGTCTTTGCAAATCCTTCAGCCACGACTTATTTGCTTTGAATAATAAGCGATGCCGCGAATGTTCAGGTTTAGTTTGAATCTATTAAAAACCTTACAGGGAATGTTGATATAGCCATATAGCCCCAGTGGACTATGGGCTTGGTCCTTTGGGACTATAGGAATGTTTTACGCTTAGCTATACCTTGATGGTTCGCTATCACAGTTAGGAAGACTGCAATGCAGCAAACTAAAAACCACTTAGTCAGCCCGGTTAGTCGCGCTGATATTCCTGAGTTAGAGCCCATTTTGCAGGGCATTGAGAACAATCTAGGGTTTGTACCAAACGGCATTTTGACCATGGCTAAAAACCCAGTGCTAGCTAAAGCATTTGGCCAATTGTTTGGATGTTTAAGTCAATTTGAACACATCAGCACTGAACTAAAATGGGCAATTGCCACCATCAGCTCTAACGCTGCAGGTTGCCAATATTGTCAAGGACATTTCTCGCACATCGCCAGTCGCGTGAATGTGAATCGCGCCAAGGTGTTGGCCGCATTTGAATTTGAAACCAGCATTTTATATGACGATATCGAGCGTGCAGCACTTCGCTTTGCATTTGCAGCAAGCACCTCGCCTGCTCACCTAGAAAAACACCATTATGACGACTTAGGTAAGCACTTTAGTGAAGCAGCGGTCATTGAGATCTCTGCTGTTATCGCCATTTGTGGCTTTTTAAACCGCTGGAATACCACCATGGACAGTCAACTAGAGGCCGATCCGGCGGCTATCTTGGCTGAAATTAATCAACTTAGCCGTTTTTCCATGTAGGAGCAGTTATGCCTGATATTACTTTTATAGATTTTAGCGGCAATGAAACCACCATAGATGTGCCAGCAGGGACTTCTTTAATGCAAGCCGCGATGGAAAACATGATCGACGGCATTGAAGCTGAGTGTGGTGGTTCAGGTAGTTGCGCAACTTGTCATTGTTATTTAACTGACGACTGGCAAGGTAAAGTAAACGAACCAAATAGTAGTGAAGCAGATATGCTAGAAATGGTCTCAGAGCCGACGGAGTTAAGTCGTCTAAGTTGCCAGGTTTTAGTGTCTGATGAACACCATGGCTTGCAAGTAAGATTACCAGAATCTCAATACTAGCCCTGGATAATCTGAGCTTTAGCCACAAAATTAAGGGATAACATCATGGCAAGATGCATCATCATTGGCGGCGGACATGCTGGCGCGCAAGCGTGTATTAGCTTAAGGAAAGAAGGCTGGACTGACGAAATTGTTTTGATCAGTGATGAACACAGCTTGCCCTATCATCGCCCACCGCTTTCTAAAAATTATTTATTGGGTCAGGTAGATGAAAAAGGCTTATTAATAAGACCTGAGCAAGCCTACCAAAAAGATAACATCACCCTAAAATTACGCACTCGAGTGGCAAGAATAGAGCCCGCTTTACAAAGTGTGGTACTGCAAAATGGTGAGCGCCTAAGCTATGACCATTTGCTACTGTGCACGGGCAGTCGGGCGCGTAAAATCACTTGTTCAGGCAGTGAATTAAATAATGTTTTTTATATAAAAACCCTGAAAGATATTGAACAGTTAGCCACACGGCTTAGCACAGATATACAACGTATTTTGATGGTTGGAGGTGGCTACATTGGTTTAGAAACCGCTGCTGTACTCAATAAAATGGGCCATCAAATAACACTACTAGAGCAAGCGCCGAGATTGCTTGCTCGCGTTACCGCCCCGTTTATTTCTGAGTTTTATCAGCAGCTTCACCAACAACATGGCGTAGACGTACATACCAACACACAAGTTTTAGCATTCACCGGTGAGCAAACCGTGACTGGGGTGCGTTGTAAAACACTTACCCAATTAGACGCTCCTGAGCAGTATTTTAATGCCGATTTAGTCATTGTTGGTATTGGCGCCGAAATTAACACTGAGCTTGCTGAACAAGCTGGATTACTGGTGGAGCAAAATGGCATTGTAGTCAATGAACTATGCCAAACCACAGATAAAAATATTTATGCTGCAGGCGATTGCACCATAGGTATTGAGCATCACAGTGGTATCGCAACACGTATTGAATCTGTGCCAAATGCGTTAGCACAAGCAAAAACTGCTGCTGCGACTATATGTGGTAAACATCAGGCGGTGACGTCAGTGCCTTGGTTTTGGTCTGATCAATACGACTGTAAAATTCAGATCGCAGGCTTAAATCATGGCTATGACAATACTGTATTACGTCAACATTCATCAAACAGTTTTTCGTTGTGGTATTTAAAGCAAGGCCGAATCATCGCAGCAGATTGCATTAACACGGCTAAAGATTTTATGGCCGCAAAAAAGATCATAGATAAAAAAATCTCTCTGCCTATCGACATGATAGGCAATACCGATATTGATTTGATAAAACAGCTATCAGGTCGATCCCAAGCTATTTAATTTTTCACAGCTTTTAAAGCAACATTTTACCCAGCTAATTAAGCCTAGTGTTTGAGCCCGTCAGGGCTCTTTTTTCAGCCTCAAAAGACTAATACCAATCCTCAAAAATACTCAATCATTTTGAGGGACTAAAACTGACGCTAATGTCGTTGAAAACTTCTTATTTAGAACAACTAAATAGCAAAATTTTCGCCTTGTTATCGACTAGTTTTTCTTGCCTCAAAATAGACTGCTTAATTAAGAGGACTGGTATAAAAACAAAAAAGCCACAGCGGCTTGTCCCGCTGTGGCCTTTAAATTTTGTTACTCGGTTTAAATTGATTTTACAACTGTGTTAGCTTTTACATTACCACCTAACTCGCGCTCGTTAACCGCATCGCCTGAGTCTATACCATGGTGACTGTGATAAGGTTTTGCCACTCCAAAGTCTTCTAAAATGCTGTACAAGCAAGGTAACACCAGCAGTACCAAACAGGTTGAGGCCAAAATACCAAACACAATACTGGTCGCCAGCGGAATTAAGATCTGCGCCTGCAAACTGGTTTCGAATAACAGCGGCGTCATACCAGCTATTGTGGTCACTGATGTTAACACCACCGCACGAAAACGGTCATGACTTGCTTGAGCGGCAGCATCATGCACTGACAAACCTTCTTTGACACGACGCTTTACAAATTGCACTAGTAAAATAGAGTCATTAACAACAATACCTGCCAACGAAATAAAACCCATTAGCGAGGGCATCGAGAAGTTAATACCCATAATAAAGTGACCTAAAATAACGCCTATCATGGCAAACGGAATAGACACCATGACAATTAAAGGCTCAATATAACTTTGGAATTGCAAAGCCAACAGCAAGAAAATACCTATCATGCCGAGTAACATAGCGCGGCGCATAGACGACTGGGTGATCCCCGCATTTTTGACTTCACCTTCAATACTGTAAGCCATATCGGGAAAGCGTGAATTGAGCTCAGACAGCCAGCGTTTTTCGACATCTTTGACCACCGCAGAGGCGGTATTAAGCTCACTGTCGATATCAGCGAATACAGAAACCGTCGGCATATTATTCACGCGGTTGATCACCGCAAGCCCTCTGGTTTGCTCGATATTAACTAACGCAGCTAAGGGAATGGCAACTTGGCTTTTTGGATGAATAATCAGAAAGTTATCAAAATCACTGTATTCGTCCATGCTTTGAGCTGCCAGTTTTACTGTCACTTCGTAATTTTCGAGCCCAACATGAATGTCAGATAATTTGCTGCCTTGAAATGCTGGCCTAAGTTGCTGCGCTATGTCCGCAGAGGTAATGCCCGTAACTAATGCATCCGGTTTAAGCGTCAAGGTAAACTCAGGTTTGCCCGGCCTCAAATCGTCGGTAATATTTTGCACTCCAGGATAACCCTTTAACCAGTTTTTTAGCTCATAGGCTGCCCGACTCAACTGCTCTATGTCGTCAGACTGCAAACGAATATCGACGGCTCTGCCCTGCGGTCCCAATTTAGGCTCTTTGAACGATAAACTCAGCGCCTCTGGTACATCACCTAATTCTTTGCGCCACAGATCCGAAAAAGCCTGCAAATGGGTATTGCGCTGCTCGGCACTGAGTAAATCCACAGAAATATAGGCCAAGTTGGCTCCTTGATCTTGGTAGTCTGGGTTTTGCCCATACACCACAGTGCTGGCAATCACCAACTCGCCGTCTTCTTGCTCGCTGAGTTTTGCATTGGTGCGCGCCAAAGCTTGCTCAATCTTTCGCATGGTTTGCTGGGTTTTAACCAACGGCGTGCCATTTGGCATTAACAAACGCGCTTGTAATACATCACCATCAATATCAGGGAACGCGGTAAATTTCAGCACGCCAGAAATCAACATACTCAGAGACAATAAAAAGGTGGCGATCACCGCTCCAAACACCAAGTAGCGATAGCGGATCAACACATGGTTCAAATGCAATATCTGCTGATTCCAATGGGTAAACTTAGTTTCAAACCGAGCGCGAATTGCACCAACACGTTGTGCCCATTTTCCGTCTTTGCTTTTACTTTGTAAGGCATGACTTAAGTGGTTCGGCAAAATAAAGAAGGCTTCAATCAAAGAAACAGTGATAACGGAAATAAGCACAATGGGGATCACTTTTAAGATCTGCCCTAAATTACCCTCAATAAAGATCAAACCAACAAAAATACATAACGTAGTGACAAACGAAGAACACACCCCTGGCAAGACGACTTTAGTGCCTTGAAGCACAGCATCTTGCACTTTTAAGCCTTTTTCAATGTGCGATCCAATAGACTCGGCGATCACGATGGCATCATCCATTAAGATCCCAAGCGCCAATAACAGCGCCACCATAGAGAGCATATTGATTGAGATCCCTAAGTGCATCATTAGAAAGAAACTCGCTAAAAATGACACAGGTAGACCCATCACCACCCAAAACGCATATTTAAAAGAGAAAAACAGCCACATTACAAAAAATACCAACAACAAACCTTGAAACGCATTGGTGAGCAACAGGTTGATCCTGTCTTTAACTAAACTGGTGTTGTCGTTGGTCAAGGTTAAATGCACCCCACTAGGCAAACTGGTTTGTAACTTTGCCAGCACCGCTTCGGTGGCATGTAACACTCGCAAGCTATCTTCATTGGTGTTCTTTTTAATGGTGATTATGGCCGCTGGCACACCGTTAAAAAAGATCTGCTTTTCATCGCGTTCAAACGTATCGCTCACTTGCCCTAAATCAGCGATGCGCACATGATTACCTTGTGTGCCTGTGCTCACCACGACATCTGCCAACTGCTCCGCAGAGCGACGTTCGTCTTTAATACGAATTTGCGTGTCGGCTTCTGATGTTTCGAGCACACCGAGCGGCAGTTCGATATTCTGCGCAGTTAAACGCTGACTCAAGGTTTGCAAGCTCATGCCGTATTGTTGCAGCGCGTCTTGAGATGCCGTCACACGCAGTTGATGTTTCGAAAAGTCGTTGATTTCAACAATCGGAATGTCAGGATGGCGCAGTAAAGTCACTTTAACTTGCTCAGCTAAGGCTTTTAACTCAACGCGCGATAAACCCTTATCTGCGCCATTTTGTGCCGCATGAGTGGTCACTGCGACACTCACCACATCTTGTGTACGTCCTCGCTCATTTATGGTCCATTGCTCAACCTGAGCAGGAAAATCATCTATGGTGTCGATGGCATTTCTAACGTCAGTACTGAACTGTTCAAAGTCACCTTGTTCAAACATTTTGACCGTCATCTGGCCAACATTATGTCTTGCCACACAATGTTTTTCTTCTAAAAAGCTGATCCCATCTAAAGCACTCTCTAGACTTAAGCAGATCTTTTGTTCGACGTTTTCTGCACTGGCTCCGGGGTAAGGCACCACGATATCGAGCTGGTACTGGTTGATTTTAGGTAAAGTTTCACGGTGAATTTGCGGTAGGCTGACTAAGCCAATCACAATAAACAGCAGCATTAAAATATTGGCTGCTGTAGGGTGTGCAGCAAAGAAGCGGATCATTATTACAGCTCCTTCACTGATGTCACCGCCAATACGGTATTCTCTGGCACTAACTGTAATTTACTGCCTGCGATCACAGGAAACAGATCTGTGGTGATCAGTTTCGCACCTACTAACTTTTCATCTTGAAATAAGAAATAATTTTGCTGCTTCAGCGCACTACGCGTATCCAGCTTTTGTAATGTGTTTTGTGCATCGGCTAAAAGCGCATAGCGACCTTTTACTACCGCCCTCGGCACCGCAATGAAGTTTTGCTCTGTGGCTAATAATGTTACTTTTACGCGCATACCTGCCAATAGGGGCGGCTTGTTTGCCAGCTCGATATTTTTATAACTATCGTCAATGGTGACAACCACCCCAACAGTTTGGCTTTGTGGGTCTATTTCATCACTCATACGAGCAATTTTAGCCTGCCAGCGCATACCTTCATGACCCAATAACTCTACCTGAGCTTGCAAACCTTGTTCGTCAAAATAAGCGGCCATACCTTGGGCGGATACCGTTGTAATATTAGGCGGACGTTGAAAGAATCCCGTAAATTGATGAAAGCTGTTAAAGGTGAATTGGGCATTTATTTGTACTTGCGCCACATCGCTGGCACTGAATAATGGCATGCCCATGGTGACCCATTGCGATTGCTCAATATTCACTTTATGAATACGTCCCGTAAATGGCAGACGAACTTGTGTACGTTCAATCGCAAGCTCTGCTTGTTTCACATCGGCTTGGGCTTTATTGACTCCCGCCTGTAGAGCTTTGATCTCTAACGGCAACAAGCTTTTGGTATTTTCGTTACGTTGCAAGTCTTGCTGTTGCAATAACACTTGTTGCTGGGCTCTATCTAGCTCATTTTGAGATATGCTTTTTTGCTTAAGTAAACGCGCTAAGCGCTCGTATTCGCTTTGCGCTATTTTGAGCTTATTGTGGCTAAGTTTAATGTCGAGCGCATTATTCAATTGTGCGGTCTTCTTGGCTGCAAGTTCGACCTCTGCTGCAGCTAAGTTGGCATTGGCTTTTGCCAGTTGGAGTTGGTAATCACTGTCATCTATAGTTAGTAATAAAGAGCCTTGCTCAAATAACTCGCCTTTTTTTAGTGCTGGATGCACATAGGTAATTTTACCCGACACTTCAGCAATACTATTAAATTGAATATTGGGCTCTACGCGTCCAAAGCCCACTATTTCTGGCTTTATTGCTCGCTGATTGAGCAACTGATAATGCGCTAATTGACCGTCATCAGTCGCAGGCTGATGCTGCATTGACGCATTTAATTTAACTATGATGACAACTAATAGAACGCCAATCGCCACTGCGATAGGCAAGTTCCTTCTTGCACTAAAATTCCACCTCATGAGTTTGTTGCTCCTTTAAGCCAAAAATAAACTGTAGATATAATTCCTTTACACGCTGTTCGCTTTGTATCTCGGCGTCTTCGATTTGCCAAGCTTGCTGGCGTAGTGTTTTAAAAATGTAAGGTGACACCAATTGTGTCATCAGTGAAAAAGCCGCCAACTTGGCTTTTTTATGGTCATCAATGCCTGCTTCTTGTTTGATTAACTCAGGTAAGAATTGCGACACTCGCTCTGGAAATGCATTCATAAAGGCCTGTGCCAATGGCGTGGTTTTATTGAGAATTTCTTCCGCTAATAAATGCACAAATCCGGGGTTCGTTTGCAGGATTTGATTGAACTGACGCATAAAGTGATAAACAGGCCGAGTTTGTGCATGCAAATCATCAAAATGAGAAAATTGCTCGTCTGCCAAGGCTTGGATCAACTCTACGAATAGGCCTTCTTTGCTATCGAAGTAATATTTGATCATCGCTGAGTTTACTTTTGCTTCGGCAGCTATCTCTCGAATGGTGATCTGGCTATACGACTTCATGTTGAGTAAATGCTGTGCGGCAATAACCAGCTTAGCCTTTTGTTCCGCTTTTTTGGTTTCGCAAACAGGTCTTCCTCGAGTAACTTTTGTTGTCATTTTATTCTCTCTATATTTAATTAACCAACTGGTTAATTAAATATAAAGTTCATTATTTAGTCAACTGAAGTTTATTTTTTTATTTATAGAATAGATACTTATGCTAACTCTCTTGATTGCGAGTACCAGTTGATGATTGCTTTTACTGCTGCCATAGTTCATAACCTGTAAAGAATACTTCTAGGCTGATTAACAACAGTAAAAAACTCACTAGTTGGCCAACTTTCACTTTTGAACACACATAAGCCCCAAGCGGTGCGCCAACAACAACAATAGGAATTGCGGCCAATAAATATTGTTCTATTTCAGGCGTAATTTCATTGAGATGCCAAGCATTAATGGCGCTGCCCACCAATGAAGTAAATGCCATCACTACTACAGAGGTTGCGGTCGCTTTTTTGATGTCGGCTTGGTAGGCAATGATAAGCAAAGCAAATAATGCGATATCCGAACCAGACCCCACTAAACCGCTAGCAATACCGCCAACAAACCCAACTAATAAAAAGCGTCCTAAGCTAGGCTTTATATACTCAGCACTGAGTTGATGATGCGCTTTTCGCCACCAGCGCAGCACCATGGTAATAGCAAAACACAAGAGTAGAAAACTGAAAATCGATTTAACCAATAATCTCGGCGCGAATGGGGCTACATACAACAAACTGATTGCCACGCCTAAAGCCGACATAGGCAATGCCATAAAAACGATGTTGGTATAAATAGGAATACGACGACAAAAAATAGTGATTGCTGCCGCAGTCATACCAAAGCTCTGTATCGCCAGAGAAAACACTTTAGCTGTAGCAGGCTCTATGGCTAAAACCTTGGTCATCACAGGAAATGCGACCGCTCCCCCACCTAAAGCTGTTCCACCGGCCACAAAAGAGCCTAATGCCATTGTTAATGCGATCTCAAATTCATGAACTATTTGCAACAATGAATTCGAGAGGCCTTGTAACCAAATCAATGAAGCATAAATCAGCACAGTAAAATAAAATGGCCATGACGATGGTCGTCGTAATCTTTCAATCATGTTACACCTTGATCCCTTTCAATCACCTGTTAAGTCTAACCATATACGTTGACAGATCGTATAGTCTGATAGGACCATCTATCACTCATGTTGCAAAATCAGAGATCTTGAATCACCTGTCATTACCTCACTCAACTGTGTTATTAGATTACATAAAAATTACTAATATCCGTCTATACGGTCTTACTTTGCTCGTTTCCCACCCAGTTTTATGACAATTACTCAAAATCAATAATTTATTCTTTTTTATTCACAATTTCTTCACTTTTAATTGCTATCAATTCCGCATCCATGCTTTAATTAATCACGCGATTAATTAAATTTGAATTTAGTAACTGCACCGCCTGCAGAATTAATATGAATAAATTCATTACCTTGACATCGTATTTTAAGGAGAATGCACATGTTTTTAGGTTGTACTGAAGAGCTATCTAGTATTTTAAAGGCCATAGAGCTGTTAAAAACATCTATAAAAGACCGTTCTTTTGATATCAATATTTTTGAAGAGGTTATGTTTTTTGCTGAAAAGGAAGCGCTATACATCGCACTAATTGACAAATCTGACTTGTCTGTAAAAGCTGATTATGCCGTCGCATTTTCACCAGATCTGCAACAACAACTGCTCAAAAGCATCAGTTGCAATAAACTAAATAATATTAACTTACTAAAAAGCTATGCAAAAGCGAGAAACCCGTTATCTGATATCGCGACATATGATTTAGATAACCAAGACTCTGGATTTGTAACTTTAGTGGCCTTTAATAATAAACGCTCAAACACATCGGCCCCAGCATCTTATCTGATTGAGCTCATTTTACCCTATCTTCATAAAGCACAGCTGTTTAGATATGAATCAATGCGGGCATTTAATTCACCTATTCATTTGCTTACAGGGCGTGAGAAAGAAGTGTTAGATTGGATATCATCAGGCAAAACCAATGGAGAGATTGGTATGATCTTAGGGATCAGCCAATATACGGTGAAGAACCATGTCGCGAAGATTTTAGAAAAATTAAATGCGCCTAATCGCTCGGCAGCCATGGCATTGAATAATGAGTTGAATATATAGGGCTAAGCTTACCATTTGAGTGTTGAATTAAATCAAAACCTTGTTGCGCTAAAGCACAACCTACAGGTAATTGTTTTATTATCTGTAGGTTGTCATTTATGGCGACATTATCGTGCAAAATATACGTTGCGAAGCAAGGTTATTTTTGCGCAAGGTGAAATGAGCAATCTTAACAGCTGCAATGGAGTACTTAATCTGTAGTTTTTAGGTCGTCTTATGGCGACAAAGTATTTTTCATTTCGGTAGCACCGACTTTATGTCGGGTAATTTAAATCAGCAAGATTTAAACATTTTGTTGCGCTAAACCACAACCTACAGGTACTTGGTTTTGTATTCTGTAGGCCACCATTTATGCTGAAAAACTAACAAGCTTGCCCACACGCCCAACCACAGCTCCACGCATACTGAAAGTTATAGCCCCCTAGCCAACCAGTTACATCTGTGACTTCACCAATAAAATACAAACCTTTTTGTTTTTTCGATTCAAATGTCTTTGAGCTCAATTCATCGGTATCTACACCACCTAAAGTCACCTCTGCTGTTCTATAGCCTTCGGTACCATTCGGTTTGATCTGCCACTGATGAATATATTTTGCAATTTCATCAATTTCTGTGTGTGTTAATTGGTTCAGTGCTTTATCAGGAATGGCTTGCTCGTTGATAAGCGCTTCAACAAAGCGCTTTGGCAAGATGTTAGACAAGGTATTCTTTAATGACTTACTGCCTTGCTCTTTTCGCCATTGGTGAATTGCTTCATCTAATTGAAGGTCAGGCAATAAATTAAGCGTCACAGCTTGCCCTGCTCGCCAAAATGAAGAGATTTGCAAAATGGCCGGCCCAGACAAACCACGGTGCGTAAATAAAATATTTTCTCTAAATTCAGTGCCGCATTCACTCGAGACCAAACATGGAATACTCACGCCTGATAAACCATCAAAACGCGTTTTATCATGATCATGCAAGGTAAAAGGCACAAGTGCCGCCATAGTCGGCAATACTTTTAAATTAAATTGCTCTGCGATTTTATAGCCAATTGGCGTTGCACCAAGTTTCGGCATAGTTAAGCCACCAGCGGCTACAACCAGCGACTCGCAAGTAAAGACGTTATCTGTCATGGTTAACTGATAACCACCTTCTGCTAATTCAGAGACACCTAATACTTCATTTCTTAAGTGTAACTCAACGCCCGCCCACTCACATTCTGTCATGAGAATATCAACGATATCTTGTGCACTATTGTCGCAAAATAACTGGCCCAGCGTTTTATGATGGAAAGCAAGTCCATGACGGTCAACAAGTTCTATAAAGTCATGTTGTGTATAACGGCTCAAACAAGATTTAACAAAATGTGGATTGCCACACAAGTAGTTGGCAGGGCTGGCGCCCTCGTTCGTAAAGTTGCAACGTCCACCGCCACTGATCAAGATTTTACGACCTGGCTTTTTGCCCATATCAACAACTGCAACGCGTCTGCCTCGATAGCCGGCCTGAGCCGCGCACATTAAACCTGCAGCACCTGCACCAATAATTACCACATCGTATTGCAACATATTTTTCTCTGTTTTGCCGAATTCAGGGAGGATTATACCTTGATGGGAGGTCTTTTGTGCAAACAAGCATAAAATTAACAACAAACCACTAGCCATTTACATACATTTACATTGTCGGTTAAAAGCCTAAATTTTCATTTAAATTTAAAAAAACCTTAATAATCAACAATTTTAAAAAATTAAAAGACGTATATCCATCTACATATAACCATTGCATACACTCTAATAACCAAACTTTCACTTCCAAAAAATTAACTTTTATTTTACTTTTCTTTCTCGCCGCAGTTTGGCGAATAAAAAACAACAAGTGACTATTGGGAAAAATTATGAAAAATAAAAAAACATTCAAATTAGGTGCACTTAGCCTAGCAATGGCATCTGCAATGGTAGCAGGTTCAGCAACTGCTATTCCTTCTTTAGAGCAGTTCAATACGCCTTCACAAATCCAAACAGCGGCAAAACTTAAACATCAGTCTAACTTTGGCACACAATTCATCATCAAGTACAAAGACAACTCACAACAACAAATGCTAATGTCTGCTGACCTTGGCGAAATGTCTCCATTAATGATGAATCAACGCGCTCAGTCTTTTGTTAAGAACTTTAGAAGTAAAAATGCAAAAGTTACACCTCAGTACGTTAGGGCAATGGCGCTAAGTAATCACCACGTCATGCGTGTTAACAAAAAGCTTTCAGCGCTTGAAGCTAACGCTCTAATGCAAGAAATCGCAGCGTCAGGTAACGTTGAATACATCGAAATTGACCAAATGTTACAACCTACGGCGACACCAAGCGATCCACGTTACTCTGACCAGTGGCACTACTTTGAAAATGCGGCTGGTATCAACGCGCCTGCTGCATGGGATAACGCGACCGGTGCTGGCGTAACAGTAGCTGTCCTTGACACTGGTTATCGTCCTCACGCTGATCTAAATGCTAACCTACTACCTGGTTACGACATGATCTCTAATCTTTCTGTAGCAAATGATGGTGGTGGCCGTGATTCAGATGCACGTGACCCAGGCGATGCAGTTTCGGCAAATGAGTGTGGTTACACACACAGTGCACGCAGCTCAAGCTGGCATGGTACACACGTAGCGGGTACGGTTGCGGCGGTAGCAAACAACGGTGAAGGTGTTGTTGGTGTAGCTTATGACTCTAAAGTTGTGCCTGTTCGTGTACTTGGTAAGTGTGGTGGTTTAACTTCTGATATTGCTGACGGTATTATTTGGGCTGCAGGTGGCTCTGTTTCTGGCGTTCCAGCTAACCCAAACCCAGCTGATGTTATCAATATGAGTTTAGGCGGTAGCGGTGCTTGTAGTTCAACAACACAAAACGCAATTAACCAAGCTCGTGCAAATGGTGCTGTGGTAGTTATCGCATCTGGTAATGACAACGATAACTCTGCAAACTATAACCCAGGTAACTGTTCTGGCGTAGTTAACGTTGCTTCAGTTGGTCGTAACGGCGGTCGTGCTTACTACTCTAACTATGGCTCAAACATTGATGTTGCTGCTCCAGGTGGCGCACAAAGCTTCGCAAATGACCCGGAAGGTGTTCTATCTACTTTCAACTCAGGTTCTAATACGCCAAGCTCAGATAGCTACTCTTACTCTCAGGGTACATCTATGGCGGCACCTCATGTTGCAGGTGTAGCGGCACTTATCAAGCAAGCTAAGCCTTCTGCAACACCAGACGAAGTTGAATCTATCCTTAAGAGCACAACTAAGAGCTTTGGCGCTTCATGTAACAACTGTGGTACAGGTATTGTTGATGCGGCTGCTGCCGTAGCTGAAGCATCTGGTGGTACAACACCTCCTCCAGCAGGTGATAACGTACTTGCTGATGGTGTAGCTAAAACAGGCCTAAACGGCGCTCGAAATGCACAAGATTTCTACACTATGGAAATTCCTGCAAATACAAGCAAAGTTACATTCACTATGAGTGGTGGTGCTGGTGACGCTGATATGTATGTAAAAGCGGGTAGCAAGCCAACTACATCATCTTACGAGTGTCGCCCTTATAAAACAGGTAACAACGAAGTATGTTCAATTGATAACCCAGCTGCAGGCACTTACCATGTAATGCTGAACGGTTACTCTGCTTACTCAGGTGTTAGCTTACAAGGTGATCTAACAGCCGGTTCTGTTGGCCCTCAGCCAGGTGGTATTACTGAAACAAACCTATCTGCAAGCCGCAGCAACTGGGTTCGTAAAACAGTTGAAATTCCAGCAGGCATGACAAGCTTCACAGTAACTATGTCTGGTGGTTCTGGTGATGCTGACCTATATGTAAGACAAGGCAGCCAGCCATCAACATCATCTTACGACTGTCGCCCATACAAAAACGGCAATGCTGAAACATGTACGTTCACAAATCCACAAGCAGGTACTTGGCACATTGGTTTACGTGCGTACAGAACTTTCTCTGGTGTGACACTAGACGCACAATATAAGTAATTTCTACCCTGCTCATTAGGTCTTTTATAACAAAGCCGAGCTCAGCTCGGCTTTTTTGTGCTTGTCTTATTTTCGCCATAAATGGCGATCTACATAAGATTAAAACACTCGGTAGCAGCGATTTTATATTGCGTTCTGTTTCGGAAAATGTTTTGCTTTAGTGCAACAAGGTTTGGATTTGTCATTATGAATGACCCGACATAAAGTCGGT
>CAYZOE010000037.1:0-38733 GCA_964479805.1 uncultured Pseudoalteromonas sp.
ATAAAAAATAAACTTAACTATAAAGCAAAAAAAAGCACTTAGCTTTGTAATAGGTTGGCTTAAACATTTTGAACCCATTAGAGGCTGTTAATAAAGGTTATCAGTAACATTATTGATTCAACTGACCATAATCACAAAAGCTGCGACCAAGGCTAAAACGCCAATAAACATAACGATGCTAGCCAAAACTTTTTTCATTCTATCTGATATATCTTTTACTCATCACTAAGACTCATATAAGTAAAGCCAGTCTTAATCTGTTCCCTGTCAAAATTTATTTCTGGTACTAGAATAAAATAAAGGTATTAATATAGAGCCCATATGAAAGCAATACTTGTACTTCTTATTTTCGCCTTCAAGTTCGTGCAAGCTGCACCCTCTGAGTCTTATTCCGTTATTTTGTATCACCAAGCAAACCCGCCATATAGTTTTGTAAAAGCACAGAGCCAACAAGGTATTTTTATAGATATCTTTCGCGAAATAAGTATTCTAACTAATCTAGAATTTGAGTTCATACCACTTTCTGTAGCAAGAGGAAAATTATATTTTGAACAAGGAAAAGTCGATATAGAGCCCGGCATTAGTCCCACATGGAGAAAAAACGAGCAAATAAAAGGACTATATTCTATAAGCTATGCTACCTCCAAAGAAATCATCCTTTCTAATCAAGTTCGAAAAATAGAACATATTTCTGAATTATATGGACAAGTGATCGGTAAAGTCAGAGGGTATAGCTACGGTGAATTCGATAATTACTTTGGTGAAGATAAATTAATTCCAGTTGGTAATACATCAGAAAAAATGCTAGTTGAACAGCTTTATAAAAATAGGTTTAAATATATTTTAATCGGTGAAGCCACTGCTGCATATTATATTGCAAGTATTGAGAAATACCGAGGTTTTAAAAAAGTTTTCGAAATTTCAGAAGACTCGGTATCTATGCGAGTGCACCCACAACACGCTCACTTACTCCCGATACTGAATCAAGCTTTACGAAAGTTAAAGAATTCCGGAAAAATTAAATCTATTTATGCTAGATATGGTTATTTAATAGACTAACGTTTCATTACAGAAAAAGCCAAGTTTCAGCCTGCTGATGATTTTAAAATCAACACTTTGCTATGGCGGATGAACACTGCACTAAGGTATATTTTTTCTGTCATTGACGTTAAATACTTTAACAATAATCGGCTGAGTGTTGATCCAAAAGTTATAGGCTCGCATGCACTTTAGGCGTATCACCTTCAAGCTTTGAGTGACCAGTCATAATAGCAAAAGGGAGACAATTTAGAGCTTTGACGATATTTTGCGGTGCGATATAGACCTTCCCTTTCATTAAAGCTGTCACTCAGCTTTGTACTGATAATATTGTTTTCAAATAGCTTGATTGAAAAACGCCTATTCCCGTATTAAGAGGAATTGCCATAGAACGGAATCAAACAGAAAGAGCAGTTAGCACTATAACCATGCCTCTGTTGAACTTTATCAATGTGCCAGAAAGTACGAACAAATATCACTAATCACGGTCTAAGCATAAAATAACAAATAGATATATTTACTAAAACTTCAGCTAATACAGTCATGGCAACACAAATGCTCGTTAGTAATCTAAAACATTAGTAACAACGTAAACTACGTATGCTCAGGAAGGAAGACTTATGAAAAAGCATTGTTTGGTCTTATTATTCATACTATTAACAGGTTGTTCAACTAAGTTCGCATATAAGAATGCAGATTGGCTGGCTTATTGGTATGTTGATGATTATGTGTCATTAAACGATGCTCAAGAAGACCTACTTGATGAACACCTCAAAGCTTGGCTTGATTGGCATAAAAAAAGTGAATTGCCTGCTTATATCGCCCATTTAAAACAAATCAGAAAAGACATCGAACAAGGTAATATCACCCCAGCGCGTATTGCCTACCATAACGATAAGTTCATTGCGCATTGGCATTCTGTACGTACAGAAGTTGTACCCGATCTAGTCGCTTTAGCGCCCAACTTGTCTAAAAAACAAGTAAACATGCTATTCGAAGAGCTCAGAGAGCAAGAAAAAGAAAAGCAAGAGAAACGTGAAAAGCTCAGTGATGAAAAACGCCAAAAACGCTGGTTTACTCGCACTGATAAGTCACTAGAAAATTGGTTAGGCGACATCACCTTGTCTCAACACAAAATGGTCAAATCACTATATCTTGCTCAATCGCCAGCATCTCATTTATGGTCAGATTATCGAGCACGTTATCAGGCTTCATTAAAAACAGTGTTACTAAATATTGTGTCTGAGGGTAAAGGTAAGGACAAACTTAAATTCCTGCTACTAAACCCTGAATCATTTCGAAGCGACGAACTAAACAAATTGAACGAGCAAAACCGTCAAAGCTATCACGATTTTCTGTATGGGGTTTTCCTTAGTTTAACTGAAAAACAAAAACAACACCTTTTAAGCGAAATTGACGATTTAATTGATGATATTTCAGAGTTATCACAATAACTTTGCCTTTTAGTCAGTCTTAAATTGATTGTTGATTTTTATAAGCAAACTTAGTTTAAAATTATTTTTATGTTTTTTTGAAATAAAAAACAGACTTTCTCTCTCTACTAGGGCAATTAATCAGTCTTTTAGAGAGATCAAAATGAAGTATATTTTCACCAGTATAATTAGCTTCTTTATGGCTTTTTCTGCCTCTGCGTTCGAAAAAAAACCATTCAGTGAAGCATTGTTTCCAGAACTACAAGCACAAAATGCGGTCATCATGATTGATGTATATGCCCCTTGGTGTCCGACTTGTAAGAAGCAACAAAAGCTTTTCCAACAATACCATGAGCAAAACCCAGATAAACCGTTTCATGTGCTTGTTGTTGATTATGACAACGATAATCAGTGGGTTAAGAAATTTAGAGCCCCTAGACAGTCAACACTATTGTTATACAAAGGTGACAAGCAATTTTGGTATTCGGTTGCTGAAACACGCTTTGATGTGATCGAAGAAAAGCTAAATCACGCCTATGAGTTTTAAAGATGAGTATTGAATTTGTTTCTTTACCTTTGGCATTGATGGCGGGGGTACTTAGCATACTATCTCCTTGCGTATGGCCCCTTGTTCCAATTGTGATGGCTTCATCTTCAAATAGCGGTAAAAAAGGTCAATTTGCATTAGCAATGGGTTTGAGTGTGGCATTTGCACTTGCAGGTGGTGTGTTAACCTTTATTTTATTTAGCCTTGGTCTGTCACCAGAAGTCTTACGTTGGTTTGGCGCTGTGATGCTGGTGCTAATGGGTATCAGCTTGCTAATCCCTGAAGTCGCCCATTGGTTATCTTTAATATTAACCAAATTGACACCAGAACAACGAACACAACACAACGCACAAGACGGTGCTTTCAATCAATTTATGATTGGTATGATGCTTGGTCTAGTGTGGCTGCCATGTGTTGGGCCAACACTTGGCGCGGCCATTGCCCTAGCATCGCTAGGTCAAGACTTAATAATGGCGAGCTCTGTACTATTTTTATTTGGTTTAGGCACTGCGAGCGCTTTAATCATAACCAGTATTATCTCGACTAGCGTTTTACAAAAATTCCGACCAAATGTATTCAGTAATGTTGAAAAACTTAAAAAGCTGCTAGGAATATTGTTACTTATTTTGGCCATCATGGTCATAACAGGGTTTGATAAAGTACTTGAAACAATCGCGCTTAATTATTTACCTTCATGGATGACTGGTATTTAGATAGGCCGATATTAATCAAAGAAAGTCAAACATATTGGCTTTCTTTTTTTCGTCAAAGGTAGTGCATAAAATGATCTCTGCTAAATATCAAAAATTCGTTTTCTCTTTTTTATGGCACTATTGAAGTCATGCATTATGACTTTCGTGATTACGCAATTTAATGTAGTTTTTTGAAAATGTTCTGTTTATTTGCTTAAAAGCCAGGGGGTTTGTAGTGGCATTTCCAACTATTACTTATTGCCTACATTGTAGAGAAGCTCATAAAAAATCTTTGTAACTAAAAATCAATGGCTGCGAAGAAATAACAGTCAAGCTTCATAAATTTTAAGCGCTTCGAACCTTTAAGGAGCTTTAATTTAAGCTAATTTTTCAATGGATGTTTTTACTGGAAGTTGAATAGTAAACACCGTACCTTGACTATCTGACTCCACACTCAACTTGCCATTATGTTCCTGACAAACAATTCGATAGCAAATTGCCAACCCCAGGCCCGTCCCCTCCCCTACAGGCTTTGTTGTGTAAAATGGTGTGAAAATATCTTTGAGATGAGGTTGAGGAATACCGCACCCCGTATCATGCACTTTAATCTCGACCCAACTTCCAACAAACTTAGTACTGATAGATATTCTTCCCTGTTCCGATATTGCCTGTTTAGCATTCATGATCAAGTTCATAAAGACTTGATTCAACTTGCCTATATTAACTGACACCTCAGGAAGAGGTTGCAGGTCGAGTGTTACCTCACAACTTGTTTTTAGCTCATTACGCAAAATATTAAGGGTAGACTCAATTCCCTTATTAATATCTGAAAGAATAAAAATATCTGAGTCATCACGTGAGAAACGCTTCAAATCAAGCATAATTTGCTTTGCTGATTTCAGCCCATTCAAAGTTTCCTGAGTCAAAACAGACAAATCATTTAGTACATAATTAAATTCTTCATCATATAAAAGTGAACGGCTTGCAACCGATAAATCCGGGTCTAATTTTACACGCTGAATAACTTGTGTAAGCTCGGGCATAAAATCTTCAAGAACGGTATTAAGATTACTGATTGAAAAACCCAGTGGCGTATTAATTTCATGAGCAATACCTGCTGATAACACCCCAACCGATGCCATTTTTTCAGCTTGGATCAGCGCAGACTGATTTTTAGCTAATTCATTTAAACTCTGTTTTAATTCTTGGTTACTTCTTTCGAGACGAAGTTGGGTTTGCTTCAATTTTAATTGGTAACGCGCTGATGCTATACGAGGCGCTGCGATATTCGCGATTACTTGTAAAAGAGCTTGTTCAAATTCAGAATAATCATTGGGACGGTTAGATTCTGAATCGATCACTGCAATCGTTTCCCCCTCATAAACCACAGGAACTGCGAGTTCTGATAACCCTTGATACTGATCATTAATATATCTCGAGTCACTTCTTGTGTCGTTGACAATTTCAGCTTCGCCTGTTTTCGCTACAGTTCCAACAATTCCTTCTCCAATAGGTATCTCTATGCGTTCGAAAATTTCTCTGTCCTTGGGGTTTTTTATACCAAATGCTGCCATTTGTATGAGAATGTCATCATTACGTAAATAAATAACACAATCTTCGAACTGCATAATTTCGCCGACACCTTGCGCGATAGACCAAAGTAAGTCATCTAGCTCAGCTTGATTCAACATAGCTAACGCGAAAGCATTTATTTTATCTACGCCATACATCATATGTAGTACCAAAGTAGTAACCTTTAATCAAAGCATAGCCTACATACTGTTAATCAGTATGAATTTATGACGACAAAATGAGTAAACGATTCAAAAGTTCAATTTATTTAACAATATGTTCTATGAACGATTTTAACCACCTATGATGGCTAACCATCAAACGGTTTTTTTCATCAAGTAGTGTAAGAAGAGGTTCTAAACGTACCACAATTAACAAAAGTACTATCATTTCAAGACTAACTGATTGACACAATGGGGTACTTTCAAACTCATTTAGGGAGCATCAATACTATTCAACTAAATTATGAATAAGGAATTTATTCATATGTAAAACCCAAGCTGCATTGCTTCTTGAAATTTCGAAGAGTTATGAATAGGTTTGTTTTTATAAATAGAGAAAGTATCTAAATCTTTGCGGTATAGTGGCGATTGATATTAAGTTTTTTATGTTAAAGCTGACAATGCCAGCTTTAATTTTTAATATAAATACCACTGAGCTATGTGATGATACACACCAATACCTATGACTACATTGAGTGGGAAAGTTAAACCTAGCGAACTCAACATCGCTAAACCTATATCGGCCTCTTTGATCGATGCTTTTATTGCAGCAGGTGCAGCGATATAAGAAGCACTGGCCATGATACTGGCCAAAACAACAATAGAACCAAGGGATAAACCTAAAGTTGCACCAACAAACACACCTAATGACCCTAGTATAAACGGGATCGTCAAAGCAAAAATGGCTAACCTCCAGTAATTAAACGGCATAGGTCTTAATGTCTGTGCAGCCGTAATACCCATTTCTAATAAGAATAATGCCAAAACTACTTTAAAGCTCGAAGTCAATAAACCTGTAACTTGTGCACCTTGTTGTTCACCGTACATCAGACCTATGAATACACCGCCCACAAGTAGGATCACACTCTTATTCGTTAAAGCCTCGTGCCAAAGCGCTTTCATCGAAACTTGCGTAGAGGTGTCATGAGAGAGTTTTCTAAATAACAATAAGCCAACAATAATTGCGGGTAATTCTAATAACACCAAATATAGAGTCACCTCAGCGCCTACGGCCAACTGATTCGTTTCAGCATATGCTAAAGCAACCGCAAATGTACCTGCGCTTACTGAGCCATAATGCGCAGCAATACTAGCGCTATTGGCCACAGAAAG
This sequence comes from uncultured Pseudoalteromonas sp., assembly GCA_964479805.1. Lineage (GTDB taxonomy): Bacteria > Pseudomonadota > Gammaproteobacteria > Enterobacterales > Alteromonadaceae > Pseudoalteromonas. The sequence goes on from CAYZOE010000037.1 coordinate 6,617, forward strand.
ACCGACTAATTTTCTTAATAATGGAAATAAACTCAGCGGGATCAATGCTCCTAGTGCAACAACCGTCAGCATCTGTGGCAATAAAGACCAACTCACATTACCATGTAATGCAGTTCCGCCTTTTAAACCAATTGTCAGCATTAATAATAAGCTTAACGTATCGTAAGTGGCTTTCGGAATAGTCAGATCTGATCTTAATAACCCAGCGACCAAACCTAAGATAAAAAACATGACGATTATATCAGGCATAAATACTCCTCTAAATTGCTGTGAGGCATTGTAAAAGAACCTTTGTATTGATAATAATTAAAGTTTAATAATACATATATAGATAATAATAAATATGATTGAACGCTATCTGACATTTCGCTTGTTAAGGGTCTATATCACATTAGTTCAAACCGGCTCTATCAGCGAAACTGCAAGGCAACTTCATCTAACCCAACCTACTGTATCTATTCAGCTTAAAAAACTGCAAGAAACAGTAGGTCATAGATTATATTCTTTTCAACAACAGAGATTTGTCTTAACTGAAGCCGGAAATGCTCTGTACTTATCTTGCCAGAAGATTTTCGCATGTTTAGATGAATTTACCTCGCAACTAGACGATATAGATGCAGGCCAATCTGGTCACCTAAAGATTGCGATGGTAAACACCGCACAATATATATTGCCTAAGCTAATAGGCCCTTTTCAGATAAGGTTTCCAGAAATAGAAATAACGCTTGAAATAGGTAACCGTGAGCAGGTTCTACAACGTTTCGAACAGGGCTTAGACGACTTGTATGTATTCAGTCATCCCCCCTCATTAGAGCATGCAATTGCTGAACCTTTTCTGGTGAACCCCTTAGTGATGGTTGCCAATAGCGCACATCCTCTTGCTCAAAATAAACACATCAATATTAGAGAATTACTCGAGAACCGTTTTCTGCTGAGAGAGCAAGGCTCAGCGACACGAATGATGTTTGATAGCTTTTTGCAAAACCAAGGCGCAACTCCTGCGCATATGCAACAACTATCAAGTAATGAGGCAATAAAAGTTGGCATTTCAGCAGGGATGGGCATTGGTATGTTGTCGCAGCATGTATTAGATTTGCATAACTCCAACCTAACCGTTTTATCTGTTGAAGGATTACCTTTGGTAAATCATTGGTATTTTATTGCGCGTAAAGACCGATATATGCCCAAAACAGCATTGAAGTTTTTAAGCTTTTGTCAAACATCTGTAGAACAAATTTTAGGCGAACCGTGGCAAGGAGAATTAGAAGGCCTTCTCGTTAGTCATTTTGAACGCATATAATTGTGGTTTATTCTCTTCGCCTCTAACCACGCCTAATATAATTTGCATATTGCTATGCAGATTCAAAAAAAGAATAGAAAAAATAACCGCAAAACATTATAAAACATTAACTTAATAACTGGTTCTAATCCTGCATCTTTCATTAAAAGCCATTCATGTAAGGTGCTATCATGATTAAAAGATGCATAATTGCAACTGCGCTGCTTCCATTTTTTGCTAACGCAGCGCCTTTTGAAACCTGCCCCAGTCAAGCTTTCTTGATGCAAGACAATAATGCCAAGATGTATGGTATTGACTTAGCATCAGGACGTTCAAGTATTATTGCCAGCACACTTAGACTGAATGGTAGTGAAGATACAGCCAGTGTAAATGCTATCGGCTTTAACTTTAAAGACCAATATCTATATGGCTTTCGAAAAGAAAGTAAGGAAGTTGTTCGTATTGAACAAACAGTTGAAGGTGAGATAACTCACTATGACTCAACTGCACTTGTCGTTTCCGGATTGCCACCTGGTATTCACTTCTTTGTTGGCGACGTAAAAGTATCAGGTGAAGCTCCTGCTGAAGGCGAAACAGACTCTCGCACATCTAGTTACTATATTTACAACAAAGGAAACGGCTTATATGAAATTCCTATTAGTGATAACTTAGGTGCTTCATTAACTGCGACACGTGTACCTGGCAGCCAAAACTGGGGAATGACGGTTTACGATTTTGCTTTTCATCCTATTTCCAACAAGTTGTACGCAATGGAGTCTGACGGTGACTTATTCGAAGTATCTCTAGATGGTTCCAACCCTGAGCTTGTTACCCAATTAGATATAGGTACAGACACAGGCGCGTTTGGTGCCGCTTATTTCGGTGTTCAAGATGTCTATGACGAAGAAACTGGCACAACCAGTGAAAACATTATCTTCTATGTCAGTAATAATGGTTCAGGTAACATTTTCAAAGTAGATCTAACTAACGTTCCTGAAGACAAATCTGGCTACAACCCAACCACAGAAATTTTTACACTCGGTCCAAAATCCGGTCAAAATGATGGTGCTCGCTGCGCCATTGCCAAAGTAGAAGTAACAGACGAATCAATGGATTTTGGCGATGCGCCACTTCCTTATCGCAGTGCTTTAGATAACAATGGCGCTCGCCATGTATTTGATCCCAATCAAGACAATCAAAACCTTATATACCTCGGCCAAACCGTTGACGGGGAGAACATCAACACTAGTAGCGACATGAATATTGATTACTCTGACAGCTCAGATGATGGAGTAACGCTTGCGACTGATTTTGCCGCTGGATTAACCGCTCAAGTCATAGTAAACGCCTCACAGGCGAGTAATTTATATGCATGGTTTGACTGGAACCAAGATGGTACTTTTTCAGATGACGAGAAAGCCATAGATAAAGTAAATCTTTCATCTGGTGACAACAGTATTTTAATTGATGTACCCAGTGATGCTGTTAACGGCACATCATGGGCAAGATTCAGGGTTACTAATGGAGAAGAAGAAACACTAACAGCCTATGGCTCAGTGCAAGGAGGAGAGGTTGAAGATTACGAATTTGAGACTTATGGCTCTGAAAGCTACCCAGGACAAAATGATTGGATCACGCTTGCCTTTGAAGATCGTTGGCCTTACTTAGATGACTCCGATTTTAATGATTTAGTTTTACATTATCGCACTACTAAATATTTCTCATCCGAGGGTGTGACCAGCTACCGTATTGAAGGTGAGATTATTGGGGTGGGTGCTTCTTACCACAACGGGTTTGCAGTACGTCTTTATGAAAAGGACACAAACTCTGGTACAGTCAAAACTGTCGCAACTAATCAAATAGATACAGACAACGCCAGCTTATTCATCGCTGGTCAAGCCGTTAACCAAACGATTATCGAGGCAGGTAGAACTGATGCTATAGCGATAATCGCTCAGGACATTTGGGATTATGTTAATGTACAAAACGGGTGTCAGTACTTCAGAACCGAGATCAACTGTGATGTAAATGAGAAGGTTACTTTCTCTCTTACTTTACCATTGGTTAATGCAATTACCGCAGAAAATGCCCCCGGAAATTTACTCGACCCATTTATTTTTGCCAGTGATAACCATTATCATGGTGACTCTATCACCGATGGCAATTATCGTGGTTTAGAAATTCATGTTAAAAACCAAGCGCCGACTGAGGCGTTTAACTCAGCTTTGTTATCTATCGAGGCAGATGACAATAGTGACCCATCATCATCGATTTATTTCCAAACAGCAAATGGAGTCCCATTCGCACTTGCCATAGGTTCACCTTGGCGCCACCCTCATGAACGAGTTGATATAAATAGCGCATACAGTAAATTTGCGGATTTTGCTATCAATAACGGCGCATCATCACCTCTTTGGTTCAATACTGTAGATACTACTATCACCATTCAACTAGGAGCAGAGCAATGAACAAGTTTCTCATAATATTAGCGAGTCTGTTTGTCCTCAACGCCTGCGGCGGAGGTGGCAGCGAAAGTGATAGCAGCGTATCAGATACATCGGCTAGTTCGTCTAGCTCGCAGCAAACCGGAAGCACCTCTAACTCTGATAACTCTGATAACTCTGATAACTCTGATAACTCTGATAACTCTGATAACTCGGATGAAGATAACTCTAGTTCAAACTCTGAGATCGATATGACAATTTTAACGATTGATCAATCATTTGATTTAAAAACAGATTTTGACTTATTGATAGATGCCAAACTATCTACAGGCAATATCAGAGCTTATTTAAATGTGTGTCAAAGTAAAGCAGATTCTGGGAAAGCTGACTACCAAAATTGTATTCTTCGTAAACCAATTAGTCAGGGTGAACTAAATCAACAGGTAACTTTGAGCCGCCAAGATATTACCCTTATAGCGGAGATTTGGCTTTATGATAACAATCCTGAGCCTTTACGTTATCAATGGCAATATGACGAAGCACTACCAGAGCAGAAGTTTGAAATCCGCTATTAGTTCACTGGCCACAAAAAAACCATAGAGCAATCTTAGCTTTATGGTTTTTTATTTCAATCGATTAATTTATTCGCAACTTAATACTGTGCTGTGAAAGTGAGCTGATAGACTTCACCACCATCAAAGTCGGTGACTCTGCCGCCCAAATGGAACTTATCACTGAAGAAATATTTTGCTTGAATACCTAGGTCTGAATCATAAGAACCTAAGCCAACAGATAGGTTACGATTCATGTAATAATTTATGACCGCTGACGTATAGTCATCATTAAAATAATAATCTTTTTCATGTTCTACATCTAAGCTAATAAACTGTTCACCTGAAAGCTTTTTAAAATAACGACCAGATAGTGTCCATGTATCGAAGTCTGACTCAGTATCAAGGGTGACGCCTAAATAATCATGCTCATTAATTTGATGATTATACTCAGCTTTCAACATGGTTTGATCATTGCCATATTTACGATCTTGATATCGAATACTTAGCTTTAATTTATCAGCGAATAAATAACCAAAACCAATTTCAGCATCATTACGAATATGACCAATATCTTCTGTACCACCAAATACGAACCACTCTTCAGTAGCAAACCATTCACCTGATAGAGCAATATCTGTCTCATTATCATAATCAAAGTAAGCCGCTTGAATATTGGTATCAGTGTTTAAATAACCAAAATCATCCCACACACCTGAATTCTGTTGTGGTGCAAAAAAGTATTGGCTAGAAATAACATAAGCATTATCTCCACTAGGAAAATCAGCAAAACCTACCTGATTAAATAGCTGTTTAGATTCGTCAGCTACAGAAGAAAATGAAGAAAGTGCTGCAATTACTGCAACAGTAAGAAGTTTTTTCATGGTATTCCTTTAGATTCCATTGAAAACATTGTCATAAGAGGCGGCATTCTAATCGAAACTGCCTTAACCTCAAATGACTTTTTGTTACAAAACATTCGACTCTTTTTATTCAATTATCTTTATAGTTCAGCAAATTAAAGGCACACTTTGGCTTCTTCTGACACATATTCAGTCAACCTAGAAACTTGGAGGCTCAGTTGAGCGATAAAGACAAAAAACAGCAGTCTGCTTTTAAGAGTCTGATACCTATTTTTGGTTTTATAAAACCTTACAAACTAGTTGCACTTTCAGCATTGTTAGTACTGCTATTTACTTCTGGCTTAAACCTTTTATTAGGCCAAGGGGTGAAATATGTCATCGACCATGGATTTATTGCAGGCTCTGTAGAACAGCTCACCAATGCGGTTTTTGTCATGATTGCACTGATTGTTTTATTTGCAGGCGGTACATTTACTCGATTTTATTTAATGAGCTGGATTGGTGAACGAGTCTGTAATGACATACGTAAAGCCGTGTTTAATAAAATCATTCACCTTCATCCGAGTTACTTTGAAGAAAATCGCAGTGGCGAGTTAATGTCACGCTTAACCACGGACACAACACTGTTACAATCTATCGTTGGTTCTTCATTTTCTATGGCGCTGCGCAGTGCTTTAATGATGATTGGCGGTTTAGTCATGTTATTCATTTTGAACTTTAAGCTGACTTTATTGGTGATGCTATGCGTACCTTTGACCCTACTTCCCCTTTTCTTCTTCGGTAAAAAAGTACGTAAGCTTTCTGAGAGCAGCCAAAGCGCTATTGCGGATATAAGTACTTATGCTGGTGAAATTATTCAAAATATTAAAGTAGTTCAAAGCTATACCCATGAAACAAAAGAAAAAGCCGCATTTTCTGGAGAAGTAGAAAAAGCGTTCACAGTCGCAAAACACCGTATTACACAGCGAGCAATCTTAATTGCAGCAGTTATTGGTTTAACGTTTAGCGCCATAACCGTGATGCTCTGGGTCGGTGGTATGGATGTGATCGCTGGACGTATGTCAGGCGGTGAACTGGCTGCCTTCGTTTTTTATGCGGTGATTGTTGCTTCAAGCGTCGCAACTGTCTCTGAAGTATACGGCGAGCTTCAACGTGCAGCCGGTGCTGCAACCCGATTATTAGATTTATTGAATGTCAAAAGTGACATTACCAATAAATCTAATGCCTCCTTGCTTACTTGGCATCAAAACGCCCATTTAAAGTTTAATAATGTCACCTTTAATTACCCTTCTAGACCTGAAGTTGCGGCGCTAGATAAAGTGAGCCTGACAATCGAAAAAGGCGAAATTGTTGCTATTGTTGGCCCTTCAGGCGCAGGCAAAACCACTCTATTTGAGTTATTACAGCGCTTTTACGACCCGCAAACCGGAAACATTTGTATAGGCGAGCAGTCTATTGATTCTCTGACTTTAGATTCTCTTAGACACACAATGGGCATGGTGCCGCAAAACCCCGTGCTATTTAGCTCCGATGTATGGCACAACATACGCTACGGCAACCCGGATGCAACTGATGAACAAGTTATAGAAGCCGCAAAACGTGCCCATGCACATGACTTTATTACCCGTTTACCCGAAGGCTATGACAGTTTTCTTGGTGAGCAAGGCGTAAGATTATCGGGTGGTCAAAAGCAGCGTATCGCAATCGCGAGAGCTATTTTAAAAGACCCATCAATTTTATTGCTCGATGAAGCCACCAGTGCCCTTGATGCAGAAAGTGAATTTCATGTTCAAGCTGCTTTAAATGAGCTTATGCAAGATAGAACAACGTTAATTATTGCCCACCGTCTAGCGACCGTCATGCACGCCGATACTATAGTGGTGATGGATAAAGGACAAATTGTTGCCCAAGGTAAACATCAAAAACTACTCAAAGAATCAAAGTTATATCAAAGACTTTGTGAGTTACAATTTGAACATTCAGGTAAATTAGATTAATCATTTTCTATGTTTTGATTTATCAATATTGCTTATCCCCTAGCTTGGTTATACTCATCAAGCTAGGAAATCTTGTTTGAAATAAACTCTTCAAATAATTTGAATATATCTATCAATTTCCTGCACTTATTTACCTCAACTAAACTTGCTAAATTTATCTCATCAAACAGCTAGAGATTAAATAGCATGAAAATTATTCGTACCAACAAAGCACACGCCACCCAAGATGGTGCTGGCGTCAACATTAGCCGTATTGCTGGTTTTGACGGTAGAAGCCTTGACCCCTTTTTGATGATCGATGAACTAAAATCAGAGAACAAAAATGATTTTATGGCCGGCTTTCCTGCTCACCCTCATCGTGGCATTGAAACTTTTACTTATATTCGTAAAGGTGGCTTTGAGCACCAAGATCAAATGGGTAATAAAAAAGCCATACGCGCAGGTGACGTTCAATGGATGAGCACTGGCCGTGGCGTAATACACTCTGAAATGCCACTCGCTGATGCCGAACATGGCATGCACGGCTTTCAGATTTGGTTAAATATGCCTGCAAAAGACAAAATGCGTCCGCCTCGTTATCAAGATACCACGGAGCAAAAAGTCCCCGTGTTACGAAATGACGCAGGTATAGAGCTAAGAGCACTGGCTGGAAGTTGGCAACTAGAGCAACAAACCGCGACATCTTCAATTAATGAATTAGCCGGTAATGGCGCAATTGCTGATGTAATATTGCCAGCAAACACTGAAACAACTTTAGACATCTCTGCACACAGCAAAGCACTTGTTTATATTCATTCTGGCTCTATTGCTGACACTGAATATGTCGAAACCTATCAGTTTGAGGTTGACCCTAACACATCACTAACGTTAAAAGCAGGTGAAAGGGGGTTAGGTGTTTTAGTGTTAGTCGGCGAGCCTATTCGAGAGAAAATCGCCCACATGGGGCCTTTTGTGATGAACACCCAAGAAGAGCTTCATCAAGCAGTTCGCGATTATCAAATGGGCCGCTTTGGCGATATTGTATAAGTGCTTTTTTGATTAAACCCTTTTTCCAACATACAAAACTGAACTGAGTATTTTGATTCGGGTCATTATCCTGTTTATCATTCATTTAATGCTTCACTGCAACTACCAAACATGATGAGTCTTAAAAAGGAATGAAAAATGAGAGTTGATGATATCCGCGTCTTTATACCAGCAAAAGATTTTACAATATCGAAAGCGTTTTATACTGCGCTTGGGTTTAACGGCAGTGATGCTTCAGAAGATTTAACCCTTTATGAAAAGGGCGATTGTTACTTTTTCTTGAGCCGCTTTTACAACCAAGAGCTAGCAACTAATTTAATGATGCAACTTTCGGTACATGACATTGATGAGGCTTATGAGCATATCTCTTCAATTCAAGGATTCGATATCAAATTCACCCAAATTAAAACTGAGCCGTGGGGCAAAGTTGTTTATTTATGGGGACCTTCTGGAGAATTGTGGCATGTGACAGAGTTTAATTTGCGTTAAACCATTTAATAAACTGGCTAAATACCTGACACACCTTGTTGCAAGTTTTGCTTTATTTTACCTATGAGCATTTTGTAAACTAAGTAAAACCACTGAGCAACAAGGAATTACAGTGATAAGCGTAACCGATCTATGCTTTTCTCGCGCTGATGGCGACCAAGTACAAACCCTATTTGATGGCTTTAGTTTTGAAGTCAGTGCACAAGAGCAAGTAGCTTTGCTTGGCGACAGTGGTTCAGGAAAAACCACCCTATTACACCTACTCGCTGGGTTGCTCAAACCCGATAGTGGCCAAATCAGTATTAATGGCGAGGTTATATCTGCATATAATGACAAAAAGCTTGCCCATTATCGTCGAAAAATAGGCCTTATATTCCAGCATTACCAATTGCTCGATTGCCTGACTGTTAAACAAAACATCTTATTTCAGCACCAGCTCAACTACCCTAATCAAAATGCCAAAGAATTTGACCTTCTGATTGAGCAACTTGGTTTAAATGGCAAATTGAATAAGTTACCGCACCAATTGTCTGGTGGTGAGCAGCAACGTGTCGGTATAGCCAGAGCCTTATTAAACCAGCCTAAGCTTATACTTGCTGATGAACCTACCGGCAACTTAGATCAAGCTCGCTCACACCAAGTGGTTGAAATGCTAACAAGTTTATGTAAAGAACGACAAATTAATTTAGTTATGGTCACTCACTCGCAGCAACTGACACAGTATTTTGATACGGTGAAAGTACTCGCTAATGGGCAATTCAACGAGTAGATCATGGCTGAAATTAAACTCATATTAACGACGCACATTGCTTATTTTAGGCGTCACCCTTGGCTATTGTTGCTCTTTATCGTGGGGCTGAGTTTAGGCAGTGCCCTACTCACCGCCATTGCCGGACTTAACCAAGAAGCAAAAAATCGCCACAGTAAATCATCAGCTCTCATAGACTCTGCGGTTAGCCATATTGTAAAGCCCCCCATAGGGCAAGACTATCTCGATGGCAAGTTATGGTTGAAGTTACGCGAACATGGTTTCATCAACGCACAACCTGTATTGCGAGGAAAGTTGACTCTCGCTTCAGGTAAAATCCTTTACGTTCAGGGCATAAACAGTCTGGTCTGGATGACTCAGCCTATTCCGGCATTTTCTACACACACTGGAGAGAGCGAGAACACAGGCCTTGCATTTGACGCTATCATGATTGACAGTAATCGAGCACAAAGATATCAACTACATAAAGACGACAATACGCTTGCGCTGCAAAACAATCCGCATACGCCAAAATTTATATTAGTTGATGACATAGGTGTTTGGTCGCTCACCGATATTGCTTATGCAGACATGTTACTCAACGCACAAGGTAAACTCAGTTTTATCGAATTCACAGGCCTTACAACAGAGCAAGCTTCTCAGGTTGAAGCTATTTTAGGCCATGAAGCCAGATTAGTTGCCTCACAAGAGCAAGACTTTGATGCGCTCTCTGAAGCTTTCTTTTTTAACCTCGCAGCACTGGCGCTACTTGGCTATATTGTCGCTGCGTTTTTAAGCTTCAACGCCATTAAGCTTTCTATTGCTGGGCGCAAAAAACTGCTCACTCAATTTAACCTGTTGGGGTGCTCAAAACAGGCGATTACGACGGCCATTGTCATAGAGTTTACTCTAATGAGTTTTATCACCGCATTACTTGGCAGCGTGGCTGGCTTTTTAATTGCTAATGCACTGGTGCTCGATATAAACCGCACCTTGATGGGCTTATATCAATTAGATAAAGCACTCACCATCGGCTGGCAGTGGCAAACTTTGGCATTGGGATTTATTGTCAACTTAGCGACATTGGCACTTATGGTGGTTTCTCAGAAAAACACGCTTAAAAACCAAGGCAATATGCTTTTCGGTCTATCGTTACTTGGTATTCTTGCCGCACTAAGTTACTTGTATTTAAATGCCAGCACTGAATTTGAAGCGCTGTTATTGTGCTTTTTCATCTTAGCCTTGTTTGTGCTGCTCACACCAACCTGCTTACAAGGTTTATTGCGTTTCAAAAACCCATTTAAGCAGCCCATTTGGCAATGGCTTTATGCCGACAGTAAATCTCAATTAGCTGAATTACGTATTGCTATTGTGGCTATCTTAGTTGCTCTAGGTAGCGCTATTGGTATGCAAATTATGGTGAAGAGTTTCAGTAATACCCTCAATGCACATCTTGAAAAACAACTCAGTGCCGACATGTATATCCATGTTGATAAATACCAACCAGAAATAAGAGCGAATTTAAATGGTGATGCTGATATTCAACGTGTTGGCATTTATATGGCGTCTAATGGTTACATCAATGCTATGCCTGCAAAACTTGCAAGCTTTGGTAATAGCGCTGATGCTTTTTCACATATCAACTTAACAACGGGCGAGCCTGTCAGAGCGGTGCACTTCACTAATAACGGCTGTATAGCCAATGAACAAGCACTTATAAAACATGGAATTAAACTTGACGATACGGTATTGTTCAAGCAAAACCAGTACAGCTTCTTGTGTCGTATTTCGGCGTTTGCTTATGACTATGGCAACACTGCATTAGGCCTCATTACCCTTGAAGACAGTATCAAACAAAGCCCATTACATTGGCAAGTACATGGCTTATCGTTAACTTTAAATGAACAAGTATCAACATCACAAACTACTGAAAAACTGATTAATAGCTATGGCATAAATAGCGCGGCTATTTCAGAAAATAAACGCTTTAAAGAATTTGCGCACAAACTGTTTAACGATACCTTTAAAGTCACGAAAGTACTCAATGGTTTTATTCTCGCCATCGCACTGATCAGTTTATGTATTAGCTTATTAAGTCTCAGTGCCCAACACGCTAAACAACTGGCAGTGCTTAACAGTCTAGGGGTCGATCCCACTCAGTTACATAAGCTAAAACTCATACAAACCATTGCTTTAGTCGGTTTTACATGCTTGTTTGCCATTCCGCTAGGGTTGGCTTTAGGTTTAGCACTGCTGAAATACGTTATGCCCATTGCCTTTGGTTGGACCATACATTTCTATCTAGATATACCTGCTCTGCTCAGCACCTGTTTATTCTTGCTTTTATCTGCTGTGATATGCGCTTATCTACCAGTGAAAAGGCTCACCGCCAGCTTACATCGTAAGGATCGCTAATTGTGAAATTCGTTTATGTCTTATTATTCATTCTATTTACACTGCTGGGGTGTGAAAAAGCGCCACAACCGCAAGAAAAACAGCTTTTACATACCATGCGCGGCGAACCTGTCGATGCCAAACGTGGTGTGAAGTTTCCAGAAGATCATGGCGCACATTTAGCGCAAGGCATTGAGTGGTGGTACATCACAGCCACTTTGACTGCTGAAACAGGTGAAACCTTTGGTGCGCAGTGGACGCTATTTAGAACTCAAGTACCGCTGCCATTCGAATCAACCTGGTGGGACGACCAGCTCTACTTTGCTCACTTCGCCCTGCAACATGAACAAAAACACCTTGCTTTTGAGCGCTATGCACGCACAGGCCAAGCAAAAATAATAGCACAGCCCTTTATGGCTTCTTTAGATGATTGGTCTCTTAAAAGTAAATCACGCAGCTTTTTACCCCTGCAAATGAAAGCAAAACAAGGCGACTATGCCATTGATGTTTCGCTAACTAACAGCCCACTTACGCTACATGGTGACAATGGCTACAGCCAAAAAACACAAAGCGGTCATGCCTCTTACTATTTTAGCTACCCGTTTCTAGAAACCGCTGGCACCCTCACCTTTGAAGGAAAAGAGTATAAAGTCACAGGTAATGCATGGTACGACCGAGAATGGTCAGCAAGCTTAATCGACAAAAATCAAATGGGTTGGGATTGGTTTAGCCTAGTGAGTGGCTCTGATAAAAGTCAAAAAACAGGCCTGATGTTATTCTGCATTCGTGATGCACAACAAAACTATGATTACTGTAGCGGTACACATATTGATGAGAAAGGCCAAACACAACAAATTCACAAACAGGATATTCTGCTAGAAAAACTTAAGCACATAAGTATTGATAACAAATACTACCCGAGCAAATGGCGTGTTACTTTGCCGGATATTGAGCCTATCGTGATTGAAACCATCACTAAAGATTCTGTAAATAAGCTCTCCATTCAATATTGGGAAGGCAGAGTCAAAGCCAATGGTGGTTTTAAAGGCATTGGGTATGCAGAGTTATTTGGTTATTAAAATTTAGCGGCTTCATTAAGCCGCTTTTTAGAATAAAAACCTTTACAACTTCACGATAACCCTGAACTTTTTCTGTTCACTGCTATGCTATATAAAACAATAATCGCTAGCTTTGACATAAGTATACTAATACGCGTATCTAGGAACGATGATTAAATGCTAAGAATCAATCTCATACTTTTGAGTTTTGTTTTTTTTGTATGTAGCTTAAGTGCCCAAAATTCAACTAATCAGATACAAAGAGAACATCAACCAATTAGAATAATTACCAATAACTGGGCATCCCAAAAGGTCATTTCTCATATCGTTGGCAATATCTATCAACAACTCGGCTTTGAAGTGAGTTATCTAGAATTACCTACTGAAGGCCAATGGTTTGCACTGAAATATAATAAGGCTGACATACAAGTTGAAGTATGGGAAGGCAGTGTGGCAGATAAATACAATCAGTTAAAAGAAGAAAATAGCATTATCGATGCGGGGAGCTATAACGCTAAAACTCGTGAAGAATGGTGGTTTCCTAGCTATGTTAAAGCACAGTGCCCTAACCTACCAAAATGGACTGCATTAAACGAATGTGCAGCTTTGTTTTCAGATGAAAACTCAGGCCGCGGTATTTACTACGCAGGCCCATGGGAAAAACCTGATAGAGCAAGGATCAGAGCATTGAAACTAAATTTTAAATTGATCACCCTCAATTCTTCAGATGAACTTTGGGGCAAGTTAACAGAGGCTTACACGAAAAAAAAACCTATTTTGTTGTTTAATTGGACACCCAATTGGGTCAATGCTAAATATCAGGGCGAATTTATTGAGTTTCCTGATTATGATATTGAGTGCGAGACAGTACCTGAATGGGGTGTAAATAAAGTTTTTCTTTATGATTGCGGCAACCCTAAATCAGCTTGGCTAAAAAAAATTGCCTCACGAAGTCTAGCCGAGCGTAATTCTTGCGCCTTGAACACTCTAAAAAATATGAATTTAAACAATTCGCAGTTTGAGGAAATAGCAGCTTTAGTCATGATTAAGGGGCTAACCATAGAAAGTGCAGCTAAGTATTGGCTAAGCGAAAACCAATCTCTATGGAGAAGTTGGATAAGTAAAGATTGCTGATAGTTAATACCAACCTTTTTCAGATAGATGATCTAGTTAACTTGTGTTTCTTTTTTAATTTGAAAAATGCAGATACTTGCCAAAATTACACCTAGAACATTAACCACCACATAAACTTGTGTGGTTATATTGAAATGAAAGCTCATTGCCAATGCAAATAAAAAACCAAACTTCTGACCGTTTACTCCTACGACTAATATTTGACATAGCCAAAATAATAAAACCAAGTAACGGGCAAACACCCTTGCTTTAAATAAGCTATAGCTGGCAAACACACCCATTACACAAAGTAAGGCTGAAAATGGTGCAAACTTTAAACTAGTCATATACACATAGCTGTTTGCGCCTAAGCTTAAAATAGCCGCAATAGCGGTGATGGAAGACATGAATAAGAGGGCTTTATTACGGAGCAGCACGTCTCAACCTCGCACCAAAAATAAATTCTTTGCAATGATAAGAAATTTCACAAGATGCAACAATGATTAAAATAAAAAAAGCCCCAGAAATGGGGCATAAGTAGCTCAAGCTTGAATGGGAGATAAGCCTTAACCTATTGAAACAACTCATTCTGATAGCACTCTAAGCAGTTAGCTTTACTAACCTGAATGAGTTCACAGTGTATTACTTTATTTGCACTCATTGGTGTCAATTTTACCATTAAATGTAAGTAGTTATGTCTAATACAACTCGAAATAATACTCAATCATTTTTGAGTACTAAAATTGACATTTGTTTCGTTAAAAATTTCATTTAAAAACAGAGAAATAGCAGAGCTTTCGCTATTATTATTTGGAAGTAGGTACCTCAGCGCTAGCTGGAGGCGTGAGCGACAAATTTTCTTGCCTCAAAATAAATCCAATACAAAAAAGACGCTTATATCAATAAGCGCCTTTCAATATTTTTCTCGAAACTAAATTTAGTCTTTTGCTAAACGTGCTCGTGCCGCATGTAGCTTTTTATAGCTTTCAATTAAGCGTAAATGCTTATCAAGACCTTCAAGGCTCATGCTAGTTTCAGTTAAACCATAGAAAGTCACATCGCCATTAATTGAGCCGACAACAGCATCCATCACTTCTTGACCAAACATACGTGTGAAACTGTGAATGTAATCTTCAATTTCAAGCTCTTCATCAAGTGCTACTTCTAAGGTTGCATCCATCGCTTGGTAGAATAAGCCACGCTCAACAATGGTATTGTCGTTGTATTGTAAGAAGGCCTCAACCAGCTCTTTGGCTGCTTCTAAATCACCTAATGCTAAATAAATTAACAGCTTAAGCTCAAGAATTGTCAGCTGACCCCAGACTGTGTTTTCGTCAAACTCAATACCAATTAATGTGATGATGTCAATGTAGTTGTCTAGTTCTGACTCTTCTAAACGCTCAACTAAATCAGCCAATTCATCTTCACTTAAACGGTGAAGGTTTAAGATGTCTTCACGATATTGCAGGGCTTTATTGGTGTTATCCCAAATTAAATCTTCAACCGGATACACTTCTGAGTAGTCTGGTACAAGAATACGACATGCGTTGCCAATGTGTGTAAATTCAGCAATATAAGCTTCTTTACCTATCGACTCTAAAATACCAAATAACTTGTCTGACTCTTCTTCAGTTGTGCCTGAAAAGTCCCACTCAACAAACTCATAATCGTGCTTCGCACTGAAGAAACGCCAAGAAATTTTACCTGTTGAATCAATAAAGTGTTCAACAAAGTTCTCCGGCTCTTGCACTGCCATGCTGTTAAACGTTGGCTTAGGTACGTCGTTTAAGCCCTCGAAACTACGACCTTGCAGTAGCTCAGTTAAGCTACGCTCAAGAGCAACCTCAAAGCTTGGGTGTGCACCGAATGACGCAAATACTCCACCCGTTTTTGGGTTCATTAGCGTCACACACATAACAGGGAATTGACCGCCAAGTGATGCGTCTTTTACAACGACTGGGAAGCCCTGCTCTTCAAGACCTTGAATACCTTCAACAATGCCTGGGAACTTGTCTAAGACTGCTTGTGGTACATCTGGTAATACAATTTCTTGCTCGATGATCTGACGTTTAACCGAACGCTCAAAAATTTCAGATAAACACTGAACTTTCGCTTCAGCTAGGTTATTTCCGGCACTCATACCATTACTTAAGAATAAGTTTTCGATTAAGTTGGTTGGGAAGAAAACCGTTTCACCGTCTGAGTGACGTGTGTAAGGAATTGAACAAATACCTCGTGCAACATTACCTGAGTTGGTATCGATTAGGTGTGAACCACATAATTCACCTTCAGGGTCGTAAATCTCGCGCGTATATTCGTCTAGGATCTCTGTCGGTAATTCATCTTCTTCATTTGGCTTAAACCATTTTTCATTTGGATAATGCACGAACTCAGCATTGGCGATTTCAGTACCAAAGAACTGATCGTTATAGAAGAAGTTACAGCTTAAACGCTCAATGAATTCACCTAGTGCCGAGCATAAAGCGCTCTCTTTGGTTGCACCTTTACCATTGGTAAAGCACATTTCAGAAGCCGCATCACGGATATGCAATGACCAAACATTCGGTACGATGTTGCGCCATGAAGAAATTTCGATCTTCATGCCTAAGTCTTCCATTACCGATGTCATATTGGCAATGGTCTGCTCAAGCGGAAGGTCTTTACCTAAAATATATGTCTCTGTGCCGCCTTCTGGCGTTGTCATCAACATCGCTTGCGCGTCAGCGTCTAGGTTTTCAACGGTTTCAAGTTGGAAATCAGGGCCAGTTTGGATCACCTTTTTCACTGTACAGCGGTCAACCGCACGCAGCATACCTTCGCGATCTCTCTCAGAGATATGCTCAGGGATCTCTACCTGAATTTTAAAAATCTGGTTATAGCGATTTTCAGGATCAACAATGTTGTTTTGCGCGACACGAATGCCATCGGTCGGAATATCACGTGCGTTACAATACACCTTAATAAAGTAAGCCGCACACATTGCTGATGAAGCTAAGAAGTAATCGAATGGGCTTGGTGCTGAGCCATCACCTTTATAACGAATTGGTTGATCGGCAATAATTGAGAAATCATCGAATTTCGCTTCAATTCGAAGATTATCAAGAAAATTAACTTTGATTTCCATAGAGCGGTTTCCACGGTCGCGCGCTTACTATGCTTTGTAAGCGCTTTTCTAAAAATACCGCTAATTATCCGCTTTTTCTGCTCAACTGTCTTGGGTTAATTATAAAAAAACCCCAACGTCAGACTAAAATGCCTTTTGCAGAAAAATATCGTAGCGATACTCGTTCGATTTACTGGTTTTTTTAGCCGTCATCATTTTCTGCTCTTGCTTAGATTTACGTTTAAACAAGCCATCTTTGTCGTTTAAAGGCTGATCGGGAAAATATAGCTGCGTCAGTAAAGACTCATAACCGTACTTACTGATTTTTATATGAATATGAGGTGTACGCTGCTGAGGTGCATTTAACGGATATGCACCCGGCATTACTGTTTTAAATTTAAAGCGCCCTTGTTTGCCACTTTGCAAGATCGCCCACCCTTGGAAATGCGGGTCGATTGGCGCTTCACTGTTATCGTGAGGGTGATGATACTTACCATAACTATTAGCCTGCCATAGATCTATTGTGACATCTTCAATGGCATTACCATCTTGATCAAACACTTGTCCAAAGATATCTATAATAGTGCCTTTGGCACGCCCTATTTTACCTTCGACTTCGGTTAAATCTGCATCCTTGTCTTTTTGCGGAGTTATGGGGTAAAACGGCCCTTCGACTTCCCTAGGGGTTAAAATTTTACCACCAGCCTGTGCACCGAACGTTTGGCTTATAAGTAAACCGCCCATCGAGCCTAAGGCTGCACTTTTAATAAATTCTCTGCGCTTCATTGTATTCTCCTCACCTGCTTAACTAGGCTTTTTGTCATTGCATGGTTTTCACTGTAAAGCGTAGCGATTTATTCTTCTTATCAATCTTCTATTATTTTCCTAATCGAGAGTTAAAATAAATTTAACTCTATTTTTTATTAACTTATGGAAGGTAATAGATCATTCATGCAAAATTATTCTGGGCTCAGACTGCCAAACAACATCTAGCTCAATAGGTTGATTTGTTGAGAACTGATAAAACATTCTGTTATCTTCTTGCCACTGTTTTGACAATACGCCAGGTGCTTGGCTTTCATGCTTCAATTGGGTCGAAAGTATTGTTCTTAGCATAGCTTTAACAGGCTCTCCCGTTTGAGATGGCTCTGCAATTAACCCTTTGTTTGCTCTTTCTAAAGGATCTTGAATTTCAAACTCTGGTTGATAACCCACCATAGGTAAAATTGATTGCGCCGCGATTTGTGACCACTTAGGTTTAATTATCAAGTGCTCTGAACTTGGCCAAAACATTACTTGCTTGAGCATAAAGCTCACTTTCAGGTTAAGCGACTGCCCTACCTCTAATGGTTTAGCTAATCTAATTTCATACTGATTGAGTTTAGGTGGCTTTATTTCCCCTTCTCTATTTATCAGAGCCAAACTCCAGTTTTTATGATTGCCATCTCGACTAACTAAAAACTGACTGATTGGATATTCACTGTTATTTTCTAACGTGTATTGAACATCAAAGTATGCTTTGCCTTGCTCTGGATAAAACCCGATTTTAGTCTCTAACTCTGTCATTGTTGGTTGAGGTAAGTCGGCAAAATACCTGAAAGCTTGCTCGTAGTCCACTTGCCACTGCATTCTTTGCTTTTGATAGGTCAAAGGCTTTTCTTTGGTGATTTGAACATGCATAAAGCCACCGGCTCCGAGCGTTAGTAACACCATCGCAACAGCTGGCATGGTCCAAGGTTTTTTATTCATCACATACCCTGTCCCTCTATGTGACAGCTTTACAGCAAATACACAAAGCGTTGCAGCGACTACACTCCAAAACAGCATAAATGGTAAAAATACCTGTTCACTTTCTAAAAACAGCTTTGTTTGAGAGGCAGGTTGCAATGGCGAACCCGCAATATTCCAGAGTAAGTGTGTTATTCCCAACGCCGAGGTAATGGGTGTGAACTTAATAATTAGCAATGCAAATATACACAGCCCTGCTTTAATCACAGATTTAGCAATATGATGAATACATACAAATATCACGGCCAATAGCGCTTGCGGTACTAGACTAAATATTATTTGCTGTACATAGTGCGACAGCGAAATATCACTACCCGCTATGAGCTCAGCCATTAGGCTCGCAACCCCCATAAACACAGTTAAAACCAGCAAGCAAATTAACAATGTAATCATATCTACCATGATTTTTTGCCAGTTACTGATTGGTGTCGAAGACAATACATCTGCAAACTGGTTACGCTGGGTATGCCAACAAACTAGCCCGCTCCACAGCGCCAAACACACCGAAGTAAAAAGCAAATATACATCCCAGGAGACGGCATTGAGTGCCGTTATGCTGTTATTGAGATTATAAGCTTGAGCTGAAAGCAACGTTGAAAGTGCCTCATTAAGAACAATACTGGCCCAAATGACCAAAATGACAGGGGTAAGCTTTGAGCTCAACAACACTTTAAAGTTTAAGAAAAGCAGATGAACAACAGGCAGATCGGGTAGACGCATATAAACATGCCGTCTGGTTTTTTCCTGCGCAGGCTTAACCGCCTTTTTATTATTGTGCTCAACATTTAAATTAATACTGACTTTAGACAAAGCCAAAAACACAAGCACGCCCACTATAAAATAAACGATTCTATTAACTATAAAGGGCACATTTGAAGCTTGATCACTAACATTGATATCTAACAAAGGCGTTATACCAAACGGATCTACCCAGAGCATGAACGTGTAAAACACCTCACTCACTATCGCGCTGCCCGATAAAAACTGAAACCCTAAAATACCGCCAATGACTATGTAAACAATGCCTACGGCAGCACTGATGGCATACAAGGTAAACGGCGTACATGACCGTTTAACCAAATAAAAGGCGATTAATATCAGCAAAAAACTACTTTGAACAATGCCAAATAGACTGATCAAAAAGAAGCTTTGCAAACCCATCAACCAAGTTGTTTGACTTGCAAATACACCACAGACGACTACAAAGCCGAACAACATGGGAAAACTTAAAATAGCGGTCGATACAAACACTCTGGTACGCCATCGCACCCGAAAAGACACAGGGGTTACATCGATAAGCGCCATCATGTTCGACGTACTGTCTCTAAATAGTAAAGTGGCTGCAATTACGGCAAAAGCCGCTGGCATTATCAACATTTGCAAAAGCGCATACACTTGGTAGAGCTCATTAAACGTGCTTTGTTCATGCAAATTACCTAGGCCGATTAGAGTACTTAATAAGCTCACAGCTATAGTCACCACCCACACGATTGGCTGTCGGTAAGCGTATCTCAACTCATTATTTATTAGCATGACGCGTCTCCTTTTTATGAAGCTCTAAAAAATAACGGTCTTCTAATTTTGCAAGTTGAAGGCGTGCATTTGCAGTAGGCTGTTGCTCACTATAAATTCGCCACGATGGCTTGCCATATTTATAGCTTTTACTTAAAACCTGAGCATGGCTCTCAGGAAGCGTGTCACTCAACCATATTTTGTTATTTAGTGGCGCAATTAAGGTTTCTACGTCATCGCTGTCGATGATTTGGCCTTCTATCAATATGGCAACGTGATGGCAAAGGTTTTCAATGTCTTCAACTATGTGGGTAGAGAGAATGATTAATTTATCAGCGCTTATTTCAACTAAAACATCATGTAAACGCTCACGCTCTGCGGGGTCGAGTCCTGACGTTGGTTCATCCATGATCAGTAATTTGGGTTCACCGAGTAAAGCTTGAGCAATGCCAAAGCGCTGTTTCATCCCCCCAGAAAAAGTCGAAACGTGGCGTTTAGCAACTGAAGTTAAATTTGTCAGCGCTAATAATTCTGGAATTTGCTTTTTGTATTGCTGGGGCGATAACCCTTTTAACACCGCAATATAGATTAATAATGCTTCGCAAGACATATTGGGATACACACCAAAATGCTGAGGTACGTAGCCTAATTGTTTGCGTAGCATAGAAGGGTCTTGCAAACATGATTTGCCTAAAAACGCATAGTCGCCTTGATCTGGCGCTTGTAAACAGGCAAGCGTTCGCATCAGGGTTGATTTGCCGGCGCCATTTGGTCCTAGTAAGCCAACCATACCTTTGTGTAATTCTAGATTAATCTGCTTTAGGGCATGTGTGCCGTCAGGATATTGCTTATTTATGTCAGTTAAAACTAGCATGTATCACCTCTGTTCAACTTTGTTCAGTGGTTTTATGCTATTGAGTCAATTGATTACTGACTATTACTTGATGACGTCTTGCTTTGTTTAAATGATAAAGCACAAAAATGGCTTTTCATCATTTAAAAATGCACTTTCGTCACTTCAAAAGCGCTCTAGGTCGCCTTATATTGTGTGTTTAAGATATAGTGGCCTTATCTACTTTTCGCAGTAAACTTTTTATAAACAGCGTTATGAGCCAATTGTTCCAAAGCAGCCCGACACTATTTATCTCACGTTTTGTGCCTATGCTATGCGCGCTTATGATAGTGACTCACTTACAATTTTTGTCAGCAAAACAGACAAGCGCTTTAGCGTATATAAGCACATTCATTGAAGTCGGTATGATGAGTTTGCCTATGCTACTTGCTCATTTAGCTACTTATAATAAGTACATATTGAAGCGGCTTATTTATTGGTCTCTTGGTTTCGTTGTTTACCCCGTCGCCCTTTTTACCTTACAAACACTGCAACCAACTTTTTTCAATGCTCACCTTAGTTTTGATGGCGTAGTGATTTTTATTGGCTTGAGTCTGTGTAGTATCTTTATACCTTCGGTCTCATTAAAGTTGAAGAAAATAAATGGTAGGTACTTACAAACAATCAAAATTGAAGACCTATTTATGCTTATAGCCCTAGGGGCTTGGGTTATTTTAATGTGTTTAGCCAACAGCCATGATGAAGCTTTAACGCTCACCCCTAATACCCTAGTTGTCAGCCTAGACGTAGGAGTGACGGAGTTTAAAACGTTTATTTGGACTGGCATACAATCTAGTATTATTGCAGCGCTTATCTGGGTAATTTATTGGTTGAACAAGCGTTTTCTCATCGCAAAACTGCTTGGGCAATTTGGTGTATTTAATTATTCGTGCGGTACATTCATCTACTTACTGGTCTGCACTCCCATTGCGTTTTTCCTCATTAATATATTGCCCATTTCTGAGCAAACACTGTTACTCATACCTTCAAATACACAAGGTATTTTTCAACCACAAAACTATGTGTTTACTTTCAGCTTAATAGCACTTAGCACCCCGATTATTCTACTCTGCCGCCACCACAGAACAGAGCGCAAGCTGTTCGAATTAAAGCAGCAAAACAGACAGGCTGAGCTCACTTTGCTGCAACAGCAAATAAACCCACATTTTTTGTTCAATTCACTTAACAATATTTACGGCAAAGTGCTTTGTCAGTCTGACGATGCGCCAAACTTGATAGAGCACTTATCAAGCTTGCTGCAGCATTCTGTGTATAAAGGACAAAAAGACTTTGTATCCCTTGAAGATGAGCTCAATTACATCATGCATTATATTGAGTTACAAAAAGTAAGATTGAACGACAATATTAACTTGAGTGTTAGATTACCAAAACTCAATAGCTCAGCACATCAAATCGCACCATTACTGCTCATAGTGCCCATTGAAAATGCTTTTAAACACGCAATAGCCAATAGTCTTGAGCGTTGCAATATTTATATTAACTGTGAGCTAGAAGAGCATCGTCTTACCTTAATCTGCGAAAACAGTTTTAGTGAACAAACAACCGAAGATATGAAACAAAGCGAGGAATATACTGGCGTCGGCTTACAAAATTTGAGTAAACGGCTTTCTCTCATTTATGCCAACTCTCACCAGTTAAACTATGGGCCCGAGGGCGAACATTGGCAATTCAAATTAACATTAGAGCTACCATGAAACATAAAATTGCATTAATAGATGATGAGCCGATTGCGCACCAAGTGCTGCTTCACCATTTAAAAAAGTACCCTAATTTTGAGGTTGTCGCTCAGTGCTATAGTGCCGTTGAAGCATTGCAATTATTAGCCAATGAAGACATTGATTTACTATTTTTAGATATCAATATGCCTGCACTAACTGGTATTGAGATGCTAAAAGTTATTAAGCAATGCCCGCCTGTGATCATCGTCAGCGCCTACCCTGAATATGCCATTGATGGCTTTGAGCTCAATGTTGTCGACTACTTGTTAAAACCCGTCAATGAAACTCGTTTTGCACAAGCCATTGATAAGCTTCCTTTTGCAGCAATCAGCTCAACCATAGCAAAATCTATAACCCTCAAAGTCGGCAGAAGTCTAGAAAAAGTTACCCTTACAGACATTACATACTTCGAGTCTTACGGTAACTATGTAAAAGTATGGAATCAAGACAACATGATACTCGCCAATACCACACTTAAATCTTTGATAGACGAATTACCAAAAGAAAACTTCGTACAAATCAATAAATCAACGGTGATTAATTTAACGCACATCCATAGCGTTACAAGCAAAGACGTCACGCTCAGTGATGGACAAACAAAAAAGGTCAGCAAGCTATTTATTGAGGACACAAAAATATTGCTATAAGACAGCTAGCCAAATTCAATAAAAAAGCCCGCATAACAAAGCGGGCTTCTCTTTTAAAAATAACCTTAGTTAATCTTAATCGACCAAGCGTTTAACACGCCTACGTCTTGGTTGTAGTGATCTTGTACTCTTAATTGCCAAGTGCCTTTTACACTACCCGACAAGTTCACCGTGTAAGACTCGACTACATTATCAGCACTATCACGGCCATTGTAATTCTTAAGCTGATATTGAGCACCTGTTGGCGAGGTCAACACTAAACTAATATCACCACGATAAGTGTGGCTAATATTTACCTTTACGGTTGCAGTACCAGATGTCGTTGAGTTATCAACATCAAGTGTTGATGTCATTACGCTATTGTCAGGAATAGAAGAAACACTATTCATTTCAAAGAATGTTTCTTCAACCACAGGGTCAGTAACCGGTGTACCGCCATTAAAGCTTTGACCTGAGTTCACTTGGTTGTACGTTGAAGAAGTTACTTGCCAAGTGAAATCACTGTACTTTGAACCTGAGCCAGTAAGTTGTAGCGCATGGCCTACTGCAGTAGATGACGTTTCAGATACAGGAATGGCTGTTGAAGATTGACCCTGCGCTGCACCATCGGTTGCAGTAAAGGTGCCTTCATAACTTAAGAATTGAACCAACTTACCGGTGTTATCTACTAACGCAATACCATCTGGGCCACCATTTTGTAGGCCACTTATAGCGAAGAATTTAGTACCAAAACCAGATTGCTGATCAGCTAAAGTGCCTGAAAGTGAGATAGTTTTGTATGCCGCACCGCCGTTGCCGTTATAAGCTACTAGCTGCCAACCACTTAGATCTACACCTGCAGCGCCTGCGATTTCAACACCTTCGTTTACATCTGAACCATTGTTGTCATAGTGGAGTTCGTTTATCCAAGGTGTTGCGTCACTGCTACCTGTGTCACCTCCACCAGTATCGCCACCGCCAGTTCCAGTGCCTGCACCTACGCCTGAACAATCACTTTCAAAGATACATGCTGCAAATTCAGGGTGATCGATAAATGGGTTACGGTTACCTTGATACTGGAAAATGACATCGTTACGACGGCGCTCAAAATCATCAACTGGATCGTCTTTGTGCCATTGAACAAGCACTGTTTTTAAACCCATGTAAGCAACAGCTTCATTACCGCCGGTCTTAGAGGCTTCAATTTTACTGCGATCATCGGTCAAAATAAGATCAGGCTCTACAAAACCATTGGCATTTGTACCACCTTCATAACGCACAGCTAAATACATCAATGCACGGGCTACATCGCCACGACGACCCGGCCAAGTTTGCCAAATACCGTCTAACGGACCTGAACCCATAGTTAGATTCACTTCAGATGATGTTCCACCGCGGTTATTGTTTACATCAGTGGTTTTTGTTGAGCAAGATACACTAGTACAGCTTGCATAAGGTTTGTTATTTCTGCTCGAATTGTAACTACTATTTGAAATAAATAAGTGATGCAGGTCTGTATATGCCAAATTTTGACTACCATCTTTTGGAAAACCATAAGATTTCGGCCAAGAGTGTTCGCGATTATAGTTAGTATTACCACCGCCTACTTTGGTGTAAACAGCATTTTTATATACATCAACAACTTGAGAGTTATTATCTGGGTTTTCATCGGCTTTTTCTAGCACGTCCCAAGTATCTGTTCTTGATGATGTATAAGGAATTTTTGTGTGACCCTTGATTATTATATGCAAGCTTTGTTTCAGCGTTGTTGCATTTGCATTATCAATGTTCTGGTAATAGTTTTGTGGCGCAGCAGCCAAGGATACACCTGACAACGAGCTCATGAGCATCGCCATAGATGTCAATCTTAGTGAGAGTTTCATAATTAACCGTGTGTTTTAATTAAGATTTATTTTTATATTCACCTTCCTTTGCAAACCGCTTCCAAAAGCTGACCCCATGCCAGCGCGCAGAAGTATACACTCTAATTTGTTACAAAAAGATAACAAAAGAATGAACTATCTAACGTGTCAACGCTGTCAAAATTTCAATAATAAAAATAATCCATATTAAACAAACAGTTAATTTATTTACAATTATTTACTTAAAAAAGATCTAGCGCGGACTAAAGACATTGAGATTTTAAGATTCAGCTGATAGCCATTTTTAACTACTGCATTAAAGGAGACTTATTATTTCAAGTTTTATAAAGTGATATAAATCAGCGGGAACAGCTTTTATGTACCTTTAAAGTGTTCAGGATACTTTTAGTCTTATGAAACACGCCAAATAAGCGCATAACGAGATATTTGCTTTTAGATGCAATGATAAAATTGCTGTTGGGGCAGATTATAAGAAGGTTTTTTGCTGGTCAAAAAAATTAACACACTTAAGCTAATTTCACACTTGAGTAAATCCAATTATGAATTTCAACCCCATGAAAATCGAACGTTAATTGTCCGATATTAGCTAGCCCTAAATGTTTATAAAAGTCATTAGCGTCATTTTCAACCCAAGTATAAAGCCAGAACTTAGGGCCTAACTCATTTTGACACCTTTTTAATAATGCTTTACCAATACCTAGCCCTTTAAATTGAGTATCAACATAAAGGCGTTCAATCTCATAACCAAACTTAGATTGATCTTGATAACGGCTCTGTTTATTTGCGAGTAAATAAGCTTGTAAAATACCCCCTTGTTCAGCGACAAAAACGGTTTTATTTGGGCTATGTATGTCTTGCAGAAATAATTCAGTATTAAAGTTTTGAACTACAAAGTCTGCATACTCAGGTTTAACGCCGTCTTTCGCATAAGTCGCTAACCAGACTTTAATGCTTAAAACAGACAAACAAGTGACATCTTGCTCTGTGGCTCTTCGTAATGCGAATTTTTCTTCCATAACTTCTTTTTATTTTACCTTTCCTTATAAAATAAAAAATGGCTTGTACAAAGACAAGCCATTTTTATATTCGTATCAAACCATTAATTACAGTGCACAGCTACCTGCAAGTTTCCACTGCTTATATTGACCTTCATTTTCTGATGGCAGATCATTCTTAGTCCAATAATTAGCCTCAAAGATCTGACCATTGAAGGTTACTTGATCGCCTTTCTTATAGGCTTGGTTTTCGTACCATGCTTTTGGACACCTTGATTCTGGTACATCGCAGCCATTTGCAGCAATAAAGTCATATGCTGCTTTTGCATCAACTAACCCATGACCAAACTCGTGGTCTTTACCTTCAGCACCGATATCCGTTGCAGTAAAATTAAGAACGTCGCGAATTTGAGAGCCTGTACAATTTGGGAAGTGACTCCATACTTTCGCAGCAACACCAGATACATGTGGCGTTGCCATTGATGTACCTGACTTATACTCGTAACCATACTTATTATATTCGGTTAGCATAAGGCCACTACTATTAATTAATTCACCAACCACGTTTGAAACCGTTAATGTTGGGAAGTCTGTTGCATAGTCGATGTTATGTACATCTCTCGATACCCACTCTGGGATACCAGCTGGCACGTCGAAGTATGTTACTAGCACCTGGCCTTCATTTGCTTGACATACTGATGTTGCTGCATCAAAACCCGCTTTGTCAGTAGCATTTAATGTACCGTCAAAGTACTCGCTTAGGAATGCATCAAATGGAATTTTGTAGAAACAGCTTTCGCTTAATTGTGAGATGCGTGGATAAGGTGTGTTACCTGCATCAATTTGCTTAAAGCCAGATGAGTAATAACCGCCAGTTTTCGCATTCCAAATAAAACGATTTACATTCACAGACTCGCTATCAACAGTAGAAAGTACACGTGTACCCGGCGCTGCTATTTCAACTTGATCGTTAACCGCAGAGAAAGTAGAAATTTCAGTATTCTGATCAACTGATGCTACTGACATAACATTTTTGTATGACGCAGGGAATAGGTATGAGTCATCACCATTAGTTGCTGTTGAACCATGGTTACCTGCTGCTGCAACAATTAACACCCCACGATGAGTTAAACGGTCTACTACATCACGCTCAGTATCAGACGAACGAGAACCACCTAGTGACATATTAATGATGTTCGCACCTTGGTTCGCACACACTTCCATTGTTTCTAGAATATGTGAAGTTCTGAAACCTGAGTTTGCACCATGTGCTGTGCGAGATAGCTTTTGTACATATGTGTCTACGGCACCATTTGAAACCACACCGATAACACCTTTGCCATCACGGTTAGCAATGATGGTGCCCGCTACGTGTGTACCGTGGTCAACGGCATCATTAAACCAAAAATCAGAGTAATCACTGTGGTTACCGCTTAAATTAGTTTCAGTAAACTCTTCGTGGTTGCCTTGAATACCTGAATCGATTACACATACTTTGATACCATTATTCGCAGGTTCAGCAACTAAATCAGACTTAGTCAATGTGATGCCGTAAGGAGTTACTTCTTGTTGAGCTAGATTTTCGAACTCGTTATTAGTGAAATTGGCCATAGTGACATCGCTGTCAACTTGTTCCAGCACAAAATTACTTGGAGACTGAGGAAGAATTGCAAATCGTTCTACATCTAGCTCTACACGCACACCAGAAATCTGTTGAAGCGCACTCGCTTGCTCTTCTGTTAACGAAATTAAACCCACAGTGCCTTTAGCAACTTGAGTGATGTTTTTGATGATTTGTTGTTGGTACTCAGCTGGAAGGCTAGATGCTTCATAAGTAATTAGATAATCAGCTTTTTTGTTATTTGAGTCTAGCGCTGTGTTCGCAACAGCCATGCTAGAACTTAAGATTGCAGCGCAAATTAAGCTTTTTTTAAATTTAGATTTCATCTTGCTTCCTCTATTTATAAGAATTATTAAATTTGTCCCTTTTACAGTACAAAAGTAACTTTGAGAAAATGTAAAATCAAATTTAAAATTATGATTACCTAAAATATCAGGCAATAAGGTATAACGAAGAGAGCTAAGCGCTCTATAAGAAAATAATTAAACACTCAGTGTTACAAAGGTCTGAGCAGGTGTTTTGCTAATGCTAGCCTTAGCACCTCTGACCTGTTAAGTTTATTGAGAAATGAGTTTATTTCAGTTGGTATGTCTGAATTTGTTAACCACTTTGTACTTTTATCTACAATAATTAGTAAGACAGCTAAAATTTTGTGCCTTTCAATATCTGATTTAAATAATGTATTAAGAGCGAATTGAAGAACGCTTTATTTCAATTCGATCTAATTTTATAAACAATTAGCTATTCGGCTTTTCTGAAGCCTTCCAGCCTTTTTCTTGCAAACAGCTATCTAAAGCAATCGTATGCTCTCGAATTTTTTCAATATTACTTTCCATTTCAGCATTATCGAAAATATTTGCATCTTTTGGTTTACCTATATATCTATTTACTAAAAACTCAACATAATCTAACGAGATCATTTTAAGTACTCTCGGATCACTCACCGTCTTTCCACCGAATGTGTAACTAGCACCATCAAAAGCTACTTTTGCACATAGATCATAATCGACCTTTAAAGGCTGCTCAGTTGTTAAAAACGTTCCCATTTCTGGTTTGTTGTAATGTAGCATCAACTGCTGCGCTTCTTTTTCAACAATGTAATCGCTCGTTGCTTTACAACCAGTGATTACTAATACAAAACAGAGCCCAATTATCTTTTTCATTATTTTCCTTACACATTGGAATGAGGCGACTTGAGAACCGCATTATTTCAGCTCCCTCAATAAACCCAGATTTTACTGATACTTGCTCAAAATACATCGTTACATCCATGGGTTCAATCTTCAGTGGTCTCGAAAATACATATCGATTATAAAGTTAGATTTGATTTAGCTTGAACAACACGCCTCTTTCTGACTAACTACTTCCAAAGTAACTCTTGATAAAAACCAATCCGCCCTTATCATACTTGCACGCTTTTAATTTGAACTTGTTGCTTTGAACCGAATTTTAAAAATTCTTGCTGTGCTGCTTTTACTGTTTGCAGTTGCCCCGTCATCTGCCGAACAGGCTTCACATGCGCAAAATAATGTTCAGAGCCATACTAGTTATCAAAGTCTGTTTGAAGTTGGTGATGAGTTTTCATCGCAGCAGCAATCTCAAAACCATCATATTACTGCCGATGATTCTGGGTTATTTTCAATTGTTGAACGCCCCTCTCAACAACAAGCCATTCGTTTTTTACACCCAAAACAGCAAAGCGAATTTATTTTAGTTTTTGAGCTGATGTCAGACACTTACATAATCGAAATTCGCTTGCAAACTGACAAGCTCGAACAACCTTGGTATCAATGCAATACGCGGCCAAACCACGGCTTTATTGATGCCTGTAAACCTGCCAATTTAGTTTATAAAGCTAGGCTTACCTACCACGCTTAATTTCACTTATCGCAAAAAAGTCTTTTAATTTTTTCGGCAAAACTGTGTTTTGCTGCCTTAGATGAGTGAATTATGAAAAATCAATTAAACCCTAAGTCAAACAACCGTTTGACCCCATGGGCGTTGCTGTTAGTCATTGTATTTCTGGCAATTAGCGCGCTACCAAACCTTTATCCGAATAACACGGTATTAAAGGTCAGCAGCTATAACAATACGTTATCGGCGACTCAAATTAGCCAATATCTTGAAGACGCGCAATTGCCCGTGCGTGAAGCGACAGTAAATCATCAAACCGGTGAAATTCGTGTGTTGCTTGAACATCCAAAAGCAAGTGTGAATGCGCAAGCCATATTACAAAAAAAGTTACAAACACAATTACAAAACGCAGCAAACATTAGCGTGCAAAGTGAAGCAACTACACCCGCATGGCTGCAAAGCTTTAATTTATCCCCTTTAAAATTGGGCTTAGATTTAAACGGCGGCGTTTTATTTGTATTAAAAGTCGATACCGACAAAGCCCTTGAAGAGCGTCTCGAAAAACTGCGTTTAGTAGCAAAAGATTATCGCATTGAGCACAAATTACGTGGTATCAAGATTGAAGCAGCCCGTGATAATAGTATGGTTATAAAAGCCAACAGTAACCAAGCAGATAAGCTCGCGACCTTAGTGAAGCTTTTAAAAGCAGACTACCCAAGCCTTACGAGTATTGAACAAAACACGGCAAGCCAAGCGATTTGGCAACTTGGTTTTGACGAAGCCAGCCGAAAGCAAATTACCGAACAAGCAATAGGCCAAGCCATTAGTACTTTGCGCTCGCGTATCGAGCAATTAGGGATCACAGAAGCTGTCACACAACGCCAAGGTAAACAGCATATTCGAATTGAGTTACCGGGTGTACAAGATCCAGCTGCTGCAAAACGCTTAATTGGTGCAACTGCTGAGTTGTCTTTTCATGCGTTGAAAGACATTGGTGGCCACACTTACAAGTATAAAGATGGCGGCACAGCCAAATTGAACCCCTTACCTATTTTTACTGGCTCAGAGATTGAATCGGCTCAAGCTGGTCGCGATGAATCAGGACAACCGCTAGTACAACTGATGCTCTCCCCTGCTGGCGGCGACAAGATGAGCCGTTTCTCACGACAAAACATTGGTAAGCCAATGGCCACCCTCTATGGCGAATATCACCAAAATCAAAAAGGGGATGTGGTTAAACAACAAGAAGTGATTTCGGTCGCCACCATTCAACAAGCCCTAAACCGCCAATTTAGTATCACTAATTTAGGCACCATGCAGCGTGCACAAGAGCTGGCTATGGTATTACGTGCAGGGTCACTTCAAGCACCTATCACCATTGTTGAAGAGCAAACCATTGGCCCAAGCCTAGGCGAGCAAAACATTGAAAACGGCTTTAATGCGCTCAAATTGGGCTTAGCCATCACCCTACTATTCATGTTGGTGTGCTACGGGCGACTCGGTGTAGTCGCCATCATTGCATTGGTGGTGAATCTGGTCTGTTTACTTGGATTAATGTCGTTATTACCTGGAGCTGTGTTAACCCTACCTGGGATCGCGGGTTTAGTACTCACCATAGGTATGGCGGTCGATACCAATGTGATTATTTTTGAGCGCATTCGTGATGAAATCAAACAAGGTGCGAGCACACTTGGCGCTTTAAAACGCGGCTACCAACATGCTATGTCGAGCATTATCGATGCGAACCTAACGACGATGATCACCGCGCTGGTTTTACTTGGTGTAGGTTATGGCCCAATCAAAGGTTTTGCTATTACGTTAGCCCTTGGGATCTTAACCAGTTTGTTCTCGGGCGTATTGGTGTCGTCTTACCTTTCGCCACTCTTTCTTAAACATGAGAGAAAAAAAGAGCATCAAAAAGATAAAAGCAAAACCCAACTAAAACCTGCAACAACAAAGAAAGAAGGAGCGCATCATGCATAATATTTGGCAGTCTGCCCGTAAAATGGGCTTTATATTTAGTCTAATTGCTATTGTTGTTAGCCTTGGTGCTTTAGCCCTTAACCCCATTGTATTTGGTTTAGATTTTACGGGGGGTACCGTTTTAGACTTTACGTTAATGTCGCTAACCAGCATGAGTGA
>CAYZOE010000037.1:38833-39917 GCA_964479805.1 uncultured Pseudoalteromonas sp.
GTGCTTGGTTTAACCTTCGATTTAACGGTATTGGCAGCACTTTTAGCGATTATCGGTTACTCGCTCAACGACAGTATTATCATTGGCGACCGCATTCGTGAACTCATTCGTGCCAAACCTGAACAACCCATTGGTCATTCAATTAATGAAGCCTTGCAAAGTACATTACGCCGTACGCTGATCACCTCGTTTACCACACTTGCCACGGTTTTTGCGATTTGGTTGCTCGGAGGTGATGCCTTAAATGGTTTTGCCAGCGCCCTGTTAATTGGTTTAACTGCGGGTACCTTGTCATCTATTTTTATCAGTGCAACCTTGCCTGAATTTATGGGCTTAAGTTTTGCAAACTATCAAAACCAAGACAGCGATGAGGTGAAAAAACTACTCGCTGAGCCCTAACTAACATTTAGAGCATTTAGCTCACTCATCAACTATGAGTGAGCTTCTGTTTATATTCATAGACTTAGAAATTACTCATTTCTGAAAAAGCTGATATGAATTAACATTTTTGTAACTTTTACGTGTTAATTCTAGCGCTCCCTTTTTTTAGAGTAATTACTTATGTCTATTTCACGTCGAAGTTTTTTGAAAGGATCAGCTCTACTGAGCGTGATGCCAATGAGTTTAACACTCTCGGGTTGTACGTTTAAAACCAACCCTTTCAGCCATGGCGTTGCCAGTGGTGATCCGCTCCATGATGCGGTGATCATTTGGACTCGAGTCACCATTCCTGAAGAAATCACTCAAGTTGTCGATATCAACAGCCTGTTATTGTCTGTGCGCTGGCAAGTATCAACGTCTTCTTCATTCGCGACTATCGAAACTGAAGGCAAGGTTGAAACTAGCATAGCTCGAGATTTTACCGTTAAAGTCGATGTCACAGGTTTAAATGCTGATAGCATTTATTACTATCGCTTTATCATCGAAGAGCTCGATGAGCCTGTTGTTTCGCCTGTGGGTCGCACTAAGACTTTACCTCAATATGATGTATCTGAAGTAAAGCTAGCGATGACATCTTGTTCGCATTTTAGCTATGGCTATTTTAATGTCTATGCTCGCATAGCAGAAATGGATGATCTCGATG
>CAYZOE010000038.1:0-38702 GCA_964479805.1 uncultured Pseudoalteromonas sp.
CAAACAAGTCGAATTATCAACCATGGCATGGTAACCACGCTCGGTATCTATCGGTACTTTAAAACCAAGTTGTTTTGCTAAAGGTTTGCTCCAAGCGCCGGTCGAAACTACGACTTTAGCAAACTGATGTTTGGAGCCTGATACGAGCTCTATCATCACCCCATTATTGTTAGGAACAATTCGTGCCACTTTATCTTTTTTAAACACTAAGCCCTGAGCCTCTGACATTTTATATATTGCTTGGCATAAGTCATATGGGTCAACGCTGTGGCCAACCTCAGTAAAATATAAAGCTTGTTTAATGTTTTTAGTTAGACTTGGTTCTAGTAAAAAAACCTCTTCACCTTTTAAGTGTTCAACTGCGACGCCATTTGATCGAAATGATTCAGCCATCGACGCAGCCAGTTTAAAATCTTCATGTTCAAAGGTGAGTAGGCTGCCATCTACATGGATCAATTTTTTGAAGTTTTCTGCACCTAATAAATTTTTATACGCAGGTAGTGAGGCTTCGTTTAATTGCCTAAGTGCTTTAATATGCGCACTAAATTTTGACTTAGACATATTGATTAAGAAGCGAGTGAACCAAGGTAAGGCTTTGAATAGATATAACCAATCTATTATTAATGCACCTTTTGGGTTTAACAACATACTTGGAAGTTTTGGTAATAAACTCGCTTGTGCGAGTGGGAAAACTTGTTCAGTAGCAAAGTGACCGGCATTACCTTTCGAACATTTTTCTGCTATACCGTGTTCATCAAATAATGTGACTGAAAAGCCAGCATCAGTCAGACTCTTCGAATTACAAAGGCCAATGATCCCAGCGCCGATTACAGCAATATGTTGTTTTTCTTGCATTGATAATCTCCACAAACACCTTGAAAGCTTTATTTCAAGATATTGCATGTCTCTATTCTTTACTTCGTATAGAAAACTTTAGTTGTCTTCTATTGACGGAATTTATTAATACTTTCAGTTGCTTAATCTTTTAATTGTCAATATGTCTCTAGAACGATAAAAACTTTTAAAGAAAAATACACAGCAGAATATTGAACATTGTATACAATATGCGTAGGATGTAAACTATAAAAGGTAAAGAGGAAAGACAATGAACATTAATTGCCAAGTTCAGTATTCAGTAGTTGCTCCGCAATTAAATGATATTTTCACTAATCAATTCCAAAATGCTGTGAACATGGATACGGCTCTTAGCTTAGTTAAACAGGGTTATTAATATGCGTAAAGGGACATTTTCTTGTATCGATGGCCATACCTGTGGCAACCCAGTACGCTTGATCACCAGTGGTCACCCATACCTCAAGGGTAAAACGATGAGTGAAAAACGGCAGCACTTTCTTGCAGAGTTTGATTGGATCCGTCAATCACTGATGTTTGAACCGCGTGGGCACGATATGATGTCAGGTTCATTTATCTATCCCCCGACAACCGATGATGGCGATGCGGCGATTTTATTTGTTGAAACCTCAGGCTGTTTACCTATGTGTGGTCACGGCACAATAGGCACAGTGACATTTGCGCTCGAAAGCGCACAAATGTATCCAAAAATTCCGGGTAAATTAAAGCTCGATACACCAGCAGGGCGTGTAAATGCAGAATACTCAATGGTTGATGGCAAAGTTGAATGGGTAAAAATATTCAATGTGCCTGCTTTCTTAGCCTATGAAAATATTGAAGTTGAAGTGCCAGAACTAGGTAAATTAACAGTTGATATCTCTTATGGTGGTAACTATTACATTATTGTCGAGCCACAGGAAAACTTCCCGGGTATTGAAAACTGGTCTGCTGCAGAAATTCTTAAATATAGTCCGTTTGTTCGCACAGCAATAAATGAGTTACTTGAATGTGTGCATCCTGAAGATCCAACCGTAAAAGGTGCGTCACATCTTCTTTGGACGGGCAAACCAAAACACGCAGAATCTAGCGCTGCAAATGCGGTTTTCTATGGCGATAAAGCAATAGACAGATCGCCATGTGGCACGGGCACAAGTGCAAGAATGGCGCAGTTATTTGCAAAAGGTAAATTACAGCCTGGTGAAGATTTTGTTCACGAAAGTTACATTGGCAGCCAGTTCGTTGGTTGCATCGAAGGCGTTACTGAAGTAGCGGGTAAAACAGCAATTCTACCAAGTATCAAAGGATGGTCGAAAGTAACGGGCACTAGCAACATTAGCGTGGATGATAGTGACCCGTATGCTTTTGGCTTTCAAGTTGTATAACAAATTTAAACTAGACTAAAACCAGCAATTAGTAGCTGGTTTTTTCATTGAGGAGAAAAAGATGGAAATTAGCGGTGCAAGTTTTATCGCGGGTGAATGGTCAAAGGATGCGGATGCATCAGTATTTCATGCCTTTTCACCAAAGCGCCATGAGCCAATCGATACTCATTTTTTCGAAGCAAGCCAAGACATGCTTGCAACAGCGATCAATGAAGCTGAAAAAGCATTTAAAGTTTATAGAAAGACGTCTCTTATTGAGCGTGCAACATTCTTACATGCTATTGCAGATGAGATAGAAGCTCTTGGTGATCAACTACTAGAGGTGACTCACGAGGAGACAAACCTGCCATTTGCCCGTTTACAAGGCGAGCGTGGCCGAACTATGAATCAGTTACGTGCATTCGCACAAGGTTTAGAACAGAGTCAAAATGGCATTGTAAACCTAAGTGTATTAGACGAAGCAGACCCTGCACGTGCACCTCTAGCTAAGCCGCGTACCCAACTTGATTTTATTCCTGTTGGAGTCGTTGCTGTATTTGGTGCTTCAAACTTTCCTTATGCGTTCTCGACTCTCGGCGGTGATACGGCATCGGCACTTGCAGCAGGTTGCCCTGTCGTTATGAAGAGCCATACAGCTCACCCAGCAACCAGCGAGTTAATGACCCGTGCTATTGAAAAAGCGATTGAAAAGTGTGATATGCCAAAAGGTGTATTTTCAATGATCCAAGCGAAGAAGTACGATATGGCACATGCGCTTGTTGCTGCTGAGCCAATTAAAGCTGTCGGTTTCACGGGCTCGATGTCTGTTGCAAGTAAATTAATTGAGACGATTAACACACGTAAAGAAGCTATTCCATTCTATGGCGAATTAGGCAGTATCAATCCGCAGTTTGTGTTACCAGAAATGGCAGAACAAAATGGCGAAGAGCTAGGTGCAAATCTGTGTAATTCAATGTTGATGGGTAATGGTCAGTTTTGTACGAGTCCAGGTCTTTGGTTAGTGCCAAAGGGCTCAGATGCACTATTTCAAGGCGCTAAGCAGGCCGTGATTGGTAGCAGTTCAGATACTTTATTATCACCAAATATTCTAAATAGTTTCAAACAAGCAATGATTGAGCGCTCAGATATCGAGGGCGTAGAGCTTTTAGTTGCATCAGAACTATCTGAAGACTTTCATGCAAATGCACATATCTTTATGACAGATATTGATACTTACTTGAGTTTGCCTGTATTACATGAAGAAGTATTTGGTCCTGCAGCTATGTTAGTGACCTACGACTCTATGGCAAAGTTAGAAGCCTTAATTGATGCTCTAGAGGGTCAGTTAACAGCATCAATTCATGGCACGGGCAATGATTTAGCGTCTGCGTCTGAACTAAGTGAAATGCTACAGTACAAAGTAGGGCGCTTAATCGAGAATCAAATGCCTACGGGCGTTGAAGTTTGTGCATCAATGAACCATGGTGGTCCATTTCCATCTTCAACAGATGTACGTTCAACCTCCGTAGGCTTGAATGCGATTCAACGCTTTTTACGCCCAATCTGTCGTCAAAGTGCGATGTAATCTAAGTATTGAATTACTTTAATCGCATATTTAATGCAAAAAAAGACCCAGAGTACAGGTTACTCTGGGCTTAGGGGACGGCTCATCTGAGCCAATGCGTTAACTAAAAACACCTTTCTGACAATCAGGGAGAAGTAAGAAAGTAATTTAATTGTAGTTAACTCTTAACAAAAAATACAAATAAAAAACACAAAATAAAGTTGTTATTTATCAGTGCTATATGTCCTTATAAGAATTTAGTCTAAAAACTTAATCCGACTGTTAGAGCGACCATTCGATTACTCTGTTATTCATAACTAAATCTCTAGGTAACGAATTTTTAATTTTATTTTTTTGCCATTTCCCTAAACCTATTGGCGCGCCACAAAGGGTTAAAATAACCTCACCGGTATGATTAGTGACTGTTTCAAGTCGAATATCTTTGCCTTGATAATAATCTGCGGCCTGAGATTGTGTGAGTGAGAAGATGTTACTTTCTGCAAGTTGCCCAAGCGCTGTTGCAAATTCATGTTCAAGTCGTACGCCATTTTTATGGATCGTGCCTAACTTGATCCCTATGCGAGAATATTTAATCTTGTTTTCAATTTCAAAAAAACGTTCAGGAAAAAGCCAAAGTTCTTTGTCTCGCACTGTCAGCTTGCCAGGAAGAGATTTAATACCAAATTGTTTTTTTATTGCTGACATCAAGGTCAGTGTTAACTTTTTATCAGCCGATGAAAACGGGAAAGCGCCTTTTTTGGTTTTTAAACTCGGGTTATCGACAGAGTATAATTTTTTAAATTTTGCGATGAAAAAACCTTCACTATCATAAATCTGTGGCCATACATGCAAATAGCCTTCAGAAGTACAGGCCTTGTGCGCATTTTCAAAAAGTGAGTTTAATGGCTCTATTTCAACGTAGTCGCCAAATTGATCAAGTAGATACTGACAGACTGCTTGGTTTTCTATTGGGGTGAGTGTACAGGTGGAGTAAACTAGAGAACCACCGGGTTTAAGAGCAAGGAATGCGCTCTTGATAAGCTGTTTCTGCACATTGGCAATATCTATGTTTGATTCAACAGACCAATTCTTTAAAGCATCAGGGTCTTTTCTGACAGTACCTTCACCTGAACAAGGTGCATCGAGTTGAATGTTATCAAAACACTCAAACATATAATCGCCAAACACAGCACCGTCAAAATGAGACAGCGCACAATTATGAACGCCCATACGCTTCATGTTAGCAGCAAGCACTTTTAACCGTGAAGAAGAAAGCTCGTTTGCAACTAGAAGACCTTGATTATTCATCATCGCTGCTATTTGCGAAGTTTTCGACCCAGGTGCAGCAGCCATATCAAGGACTATGTCGCTTTCTTTTAAACTTGTTTTAAGTGCTATTGGTGGCAACATCGAACTTGCCTCTTGTACATAAATACCGCCACTTAAATGAACATCGGTACTGCCCAAAGGGAGCGCTTCCTCCTCTTCAGCACTTCTCTCAAGCCAAAAGCCTGTGTCACACCATGGAACAGCTTCAATTTTCCAATTATGTTCTGAACAGTATTGTTTAAATTTAGTAACTGTCATTTTCAAAGTATTAACTCTGACAGAGCGCCTTAGTGGCTTTTGACAATATTCAACAAAAGATTCGATGCTTAAATTTTCAGGCAAATAAGTCTGCACATCGTCAATAAAGTTTTGTGGGATAAAAGTAGAATGATTCAAAATTTGGTCAACTGAGCTTACTATTTTTTGCAATTTTAACAGTTACAAAAAAAAATACTTTGAAATAAATCTGATGATTAGCTTTAAAAATTTACATTTAGTTAAAAGTTCTTATTTTTATTGTTTGGATTTAGTACTAAAGTGTATTTTTCACCTATAGGTAGGATCTAGAGTTATGCTTAAGAAAAATACCTTAATATTCATTTTTGCAGTGATGCTGAGTGGTTGTGGAGGCGGTAGTTCGGAGAGTGCTGATTCGCATAGCGTTCCAGCATTAAAATCAAGTGATTCTACTTCTAATGATTCTGCTAATAGTTCAAGTGATGACTCAGGTTCAAGCGATGATTCAGGTTCAAGTGATGACTCAGGTTCAAGCGATGATTCAGGTTCAAGCGATGACTCAGGTTCAAACGATGACTCAGGTTCAAACGATGACTCAGGTTCAAATGATGATTCAGCTGAAGAAGAGCCAAGTCCACCCGATATTTCTACAAGTGTTAGCTCTGACACTTATCAAGTTGGAGAGAAAGTTAGCTTTTCAGTTAACCTTTCAGAGCAAGATGCACAAAATAGTACAATAATTTGGCAGCAGCTATCAGGCCCTACAATTGAGCTTACAAATGATTTAACAGTCGAATTTTCGATTGATGATAGTTCATCTGCACTAGACGAGCACTACCATTTTATTGTTACTGTTACTAATGAGGCAGGCTTAGCATCACAAGGAGAAATAAAATTCTCAGTAATTAAAGTCATGTCAGAACAGCAATCATCTCGTCTCCTTCATCAAGCAACACTCGGTCCTACTTATGGAGAAATTCAAACAGCTGTAGGTAAAAGTTACGAGCAGTGGTTAGATGAGCAAATCCAGTTGCCAATTACATACCACAGTCCATTAGTTGAGAATTACCCTGATAGAGATGAGCCAAGTCAAATCAATCGTATTGATGCCTGGTGGAAGGCAAGTTTACATGCCAATGATCAACTTCGCCAGCGTGTAGCGTTTGCTTTGAGCGAAATATTCGTGGTTTCTGATTTAAATACTTCACTCAGTGGAGAGCCTGAAGGCATGGCCGCATATTATGATTTGTTGCTTGAGCATGCATTTGCAAACTATCGAGACCTTTTAGAGCAAGTCACCTTATCACCTGTTATGGGGGTTTACTTAAGCCATTTAGGCAATGAAAAAGCCGACGTTGAGCGAAATATCAGACCAGATGAGAATTACGCCCGAGAAGTCATGCAATTATTCACAATTGGCTTAAATGAGTTAAATCTAAATGGTACGAATAAGCTGGACGAAAATGACGAAGTGATCGCGACATATGGCCAGCAAGAAATAGAGGGCTTTGCTCGTGTATTTACAGGCTGGACGTTTGCATATAGTGCAAGATGGAATAGACCTAGTAGAAATTATACTTTACCTATGCATGCGTTTGATGATTACCATTCCACGGCTGAAAAAGTTTTACTTAATGGTGAAGTTATTCCTGAAAATACCAATGCAAAACAAAGTTTAGCTATTGCATTGGATAACTTATTTAATCATGACAATGTGGCACCATTTATTTCAAAGCAATTGATTCAAAGGTTAATCACTTCAAATCCAAGTCCTGGTTATGTTGAGCGGGTTGCTGCAGTATTTAATGACAATGGTGAGGGGATCAGAGGCGATTTAGCAGCCACTGTTAAAGCAATTTATCTTGATAATGAAGCTA
Source organism: uncultured Pseudoalteromonas sp. (assembly GCA_964479805.1). Taxonomy (GTDB): domain Bacteria; phylum Pseudomonadota; class Gammaproteobacteria; order Enterobacterales; family Alteromonadaceae; genus Pseudoalteromonas. The sequence goes on from CAYZOE010000038.1 coordinate 7,221, forward strand.
GAGGTTTAGAAACGCCGCTTTCACACTTTGGTAAAATTAAAGAACCATTATTGAAAACTCTGCAGTTCTGGCGAGTATACACAGCTAAGACACTCACAAACCGGTATTTCACATGGAACTTACCAACGACCTATGGCCAAGGGCCATTACAGTCGCCATCGGTTTTTAATTTTTTTAGACCCGACTTTCAGCCAGGTGAGTTAGTTGAAACTGAATTGTTGGCACCAGAATTACAAATTGCTAATGATGCTGCATTAATAGGCATTGTCAATACACATTACCAAGATTTAGTTTGGCGCGTTGCAGAACGACATGATGAATTAAATGAAAATAGACTTTATCTCTATATGCATGACGATCATGAATTGATAAATATGAATGGTTTGAGTGCAGTTTTAGACAAATACGACATCTTATTTTTTGCTGGCAATATGTCTGAAGAAATGCGCCAAGCACTTATTGATATGGACGAATTTTTTACCACAAGGGATAGCTACCAACGTATTTCAAACCTTGTCTATTTAATCTCAATTTCACCAGAATTTACCTTGCAGCAGTAGGAGACAGACATGAATAGAAGAAAGTTTTTATCTTATTGTATGAAAGGTGGCGTATCGGTTGCTGCATTAACTCAATTGCAACTTCAGGCTTTTCAGGGCTCTTTGTCTTACAACTTTGAGGATCATAAAGCGCTTGTTTGTGTATTTTTATTTGGAGGTAATGACTCCCTAAACATGTTGGTGCCGTTAGAAGGTGAACAGCGGACTTTATATGAAGCAAGTCGTCAAAACTTAGCCGTGACAGATTCACTCAAGCTCTCTACAGTTACTGAATTTGCCGGCGGAGTGGGTCTTCATCCTGCAATGGGTTCAATAAAAAATGTTTTTGATAATAAAAATTTAGCTTTCATATCTGGAGTAGGTAGTTTGGTTTTGCCTACTACTAAAGCAGATTATCAAAATGAAAGAGTGCCTCTTCCTAAGCATTTATTTTCTCATAACGATCAGCAAGCTACTTGGATGCATGGTCGGGAGAAAGTTTCATTAAATAGTGGGTGGGGGGCAAGGTTATTAGAGCGTATAGACCAAGGAGGGGCATTTATAAACAATATTTCATTAGCGGGCACAAACCCTTGGCAAACCAGTGTTAATTCAACGCCTTTTTCATTACATAAAAGTGGAATCAGTAAAATAAAGCCAATTAATGGTACCGGAAATCGTGCAGAACATGTAAAAAGTATAATGAATAGGGTGCTTGCCCAGTCAACTCATCCTTTAGCAAGTGCTTATGGTACTAAAATGCAAAAAGCGATAATAAATACCGAAGTAATGAATGACGCTATTGAGTCAAGCGTCGATCTAAGTAGTTATTTTTCTGAAAGCAGCTTGTCACAGCAACTGCATACTGTAGCTAAATCAATTTCAGTGAGAGAAACACTCAATGCAAAAAGACAAATTTATTTTGTCAGCATGGGTGGCTTTGATACACATGATAATCAACTTACAACACATCCAGCATTACTAAGTGCGTTATCTCAGTCTTTGTCAGAGTTCAATGCGGCGATGTCATCAATGAATGCAAGCGATGATGTAACCTTGTTTACGATGAGTGATTTTGGTCGTACGTTAACTTCCAATGGTGACGGTACTGATCATGGTTGGGCTGGAAATCAAATCATTATGGGCGGCGCAGTTAATGGTGGAGAAATTTATGGCTCATTGATGGCGCAACATCTAGGTGGGCCGAATGATACGCGGGGTGGTCGTTTGATCCCACAAGTTGCGAATGAGCAATACTTTGCATCCTTGGCTCAGTGGTTCGGTTTAGATAACTCAGAATTGGTAGATATCTTTCCAAACTTAGCTAATTTTAACTCACATACCTTGCCATTTATGTGCGGCTAAAAAAAGAATATTGTATACAATTGTTGTTTGGGTTATGTTATGGCCATTATTGGTGGTGGTATTACTCAAATGCAAACAAGATATCTTCAACGTCAGCAACGTTTATTATTAGCTTTACAAGAGAAAGGCGTAACAAACTTGCTGGTGTTTAACTACGAAAACATCTTTTACTTAACCGGTTACAGTGGTAACGCTGCATACCTCATCGTTTCAACACACGGTCTATGTCTGATCACTGATTACAGATATTTCGAGCGGGCAAAATCTGAAAGCAATGGCTGTGAAGTTATCTCTAGAGACAGAGACTCTGAATCATTAGGTGCGTGTATAAAACGTTTGTTGCCTAATGAAAAAACTGGATTTGAAAGTAATAGTGTTAATTATAGTGTGTGGTTATCTATTGCAAATGAATTAGCTTCGTATGATGTTTCACCACTTGATGGCTGCATTGAAAAACTCAGGATGGTTAAAGACGAATTCGAAGTTGCTTCTGTTAAAAAAGCAGCAGCTATTGCCGATTTGGCCATTGCGGATTTACTCACACAAATTTCAAAAGGGGTAACTGAATTAGATTTAGCAACTGAGCTTGATTATAAAATGAAGAAACTTGGATCTGATGGGGTAAGTTTCGACACAATTTTACTGTTTGCTGAGCGAAGTGCATTACCGCATGGAAAGCCCGGAGGAAGAAAGCTTAAATATGGTGATTTATTACTAGTTGATTTTGGTGCTGTAGTAAATGGCTATCGTTCAGATATGACACGAACTTATGTTTATGGCGAACCAAACAATCAGCAGCAAGCCATGTTTCAGGCTGTGTTGGCATCTCAAAACAAATCATTAGAAAGCCTAAAAGCTGGAGCAGATTGTCAGCAATTAAATCAAAATTCATTAGATGTTTTAGATCAAGCCGGGTTTCTAGAGTTTGCAGGTAAAGGGCTAGGACATGGTGTGGGTTTGGCATTACATGAAATGCCTTTTATAAATACAAACACAGATTACAGGTTAGAAACCGGCAATATTATAACTATTGAACCTGGGGTATATATTCCTAATATTGGTGGAATTCGTATTGAAGATGACGTGCTCATCAATGATGACGGCATTGAGCTTTTAACTCATGCTCCAAAATCGTTTGCGATTAATTAAGGAAAAAAATGAAAATTATTTCTGAGCAACAAGTACATGAGAGTTTAAATTTCAACGAGGTCATCAACGCTTTAAAAGTAGGCTTTGCAAAACCTGCAGGTACCCCGACCAGGCAAGTGTTTGAATTATCTAAGTCTGAAGAGAATCATGATGCTTTTGCAGTTCTACCTGCATGGAACGAAGAAGTCATTGGTGTTAAATCTTTTACTTATTTTCCTTCGAACGCAAAGCATGGATATAAAAGTTTATATTCAAAAATTATGTTGTTTGACCGCTCCCATGGTGAACCTTTGGCTTTAGTTGATGGCACAAGTGTGACACTTTGGAGAACCGCTGCTGTTTCAGCCCTAGCAAGTCAATACCTATCAAGACTAGATAGTGCACACTTGGTGTATTTTGGCTCAGGCAACTTATCGCGTTACATGATTGAAGCACATATGAGTGTTCGTGATATTAAAAAAGTGACTATCATTGCTAGAAACCAAAATAAAGCGGAAAGTTTGCGAGCATCACTGGCCGAAAAGTATACTCAGGTAGCGTTTTTATTAGGTGAGTCAAATCAAGCAACGATTGGTTCAGCTGATATAATCAGCTGTGGCACAGGTGCGCATGACCCTCTATTCGAAGGCCATTGGGTATCAGATGGAGCACATATTGATTTGATTGGTAATCACCACAAACAATTCAGAGAGTGTGACTCTACTAGTGTTGTTCGTTCAAAAGTATATGTAGATAGTAGGGCGAATGTATTAAATGAAGCAGGAGAGATACTGCTCCCTATTGCAGAAGGCGTTTTTTCTGAAAAGCAAATCATCGCAGAGTTAAGTGAAATACATCAATTAGATACATTAAGAGCTAAAACAGACATTACTTTATTTAAATCTGTTGGCACTGCGTTGAGCGATCTTTTAACAGCGCATCTAGTGTATAAGTCGTCGTGATGATTTGGTTAAGTGTACTTGTTACTTCGTTATTTTTTACCGCTACACTTATTATGTGGCAAAGCAAAAAGAAGCTATTAAACAAACGCATATGGCGTCAAGTGCAAGTTGAAAACTTGGTTAGAGTAAAACAGCATAAAGCTGGATCGTTAGAAATGCTAGGGGAGTCGAGTTTATTAGTTGAATTTACTTTTAATGGTATTAGCTATTGTTGTCAAACTGCCTTTAGACCCGATTTATATGCATCGTTTAAAGCGCAACAAGCGACCTTCATTTTAATTGATCCTGAAAACCCTAGACAATGTTATTACAATGCTTGTCAGCAAACGAGATATGTAAAGCTGTGGGTGAATCTCTCTCTTTGTCTCTGTGCTTGTCTAATTTTTACCGCTGTATTTAAAAATATCTAGTCTTAGCAAAATTAGGCTCGGTCTAAACATTATTTTGATGGAGAATTTAGTAAGTATAAGCTTTTTTAAAGAATGAAGTATAATTCAACACAGTAAATGAAAGGTGTAATTTCGATAGATTTTTTGGCATTTATGGAGAAATGATAAAGCCGACTTGCGTCGGCTTTATTCTATTAGCTATTTTCTTCAGCGTATTTCTTACAAGCTTCAGTATCAACACACTCACCATAAAGGTAAAGAGAGTGGTTAGTCAGCTTGATACCATTTTGAGTTGCTATTTCAATTTGTCGAGTTTCGATTACTTCATCTTCAAACTCGATTACTCGACCACATTTCAAACAAACTAGGTGATCATGGTGAGTACTACCCGCTAATTCAAAGACAGATTTACCACCTTCAAAATGGTGGCGAGTCACAATGCCTGCATCATCAAACTGGTTTAAAACTCGGTAAACTGTCGCAAGGCCGATTTCTTCGCCTTTATCTAATAAAATTTTATAAACATCTTCAGCACTGATGTGTTGGTTATCAGGAGACTGTAAGATTTCTAAAATTTTAATTCGTGGCAAAGTAACTTTTAACCCTGCTTTCTTCAACTCTAAGTTATGATCAGTCATAATCTGTCTCAGTAAATTTATTTATTCTATTTAACTCAAGCAATGAGCACGACTTCATTACTAAAGGTAACGTGCATCAACTATAAGTGCAAAACTTATTAATTAGTCAACAAGTTCACTCAGGCACATTTCATCAAAAACTTGTGAACACCATGCTTTTACACGTTGTTCTGTTAACTCTGGTTGACGGTCTTCATCAATACCCAAGCCTACAAAGTGATTATCATCAACAATAGCTTTAGATGCTTCGAAGTCATAACCTTCAGTAGACCAATGGCCTACGACTATAGCACCTCGTTCTGTAACGATATCGTTGACCATGCCCATTGCGTCGAGGAAATACTCAGCATAATCTTCTTGGTCTCCACAACCGAAAATAGCAACTAGCTTGCCCTCGAAATCGATTTCTTCTAGTTCTGGGAAGAAATCATCCCAATCACATTGTGCCTCACCGTAATACCAAGTTGGAATACCAAACAAGATTAAATCAAACTCAGCAATTTCTTCTTTACTACTTTTAGCGATGTCTTTTACATCAACAAGCTTTTTACCAAGCTCTTTTTGAATCATCTTAGCAACGTGTTCAGTGTTACCAGTATCGCTACCGAAAAAAATACCTACGCTTGCCATGTAATACTTACCTTCTATCTATTATTCGCTAATTTCTCTTGCAAAATGGTTTCTATCAGTGCACTTCTACTGATATTTTGCGCTTGTGCCATATCACTTAGAGCTTGATAAAGCTCAGATGATACTTTGAACTCAATACGCTTTAACCCTCTTGCCTTGTCACGTTTGATCTGGTTTCGCTTGTTAACTTTTAACTGCACTTCTCGCGGAAGTGGGTTAGTTTTAGGGCGACCAGGACGTTTCTCATTTTCAAAAAGATCGATTGTTGTACGATCTGTTTCTGACTTGGCCATGTTTATCCTACGCCAGCGCCTTGCCAAAACGCTTGAATAAGCCCTTTCGCAATAAAACCTGAACAGCCTAGAAATAATACGAGCCAAACAATATATCGACCAAATTTAGGCACATCACCTTTTTTCAACACATCGTTGATTGCCATACCGATAAAGAAAAAGATGCCTGCTAAACCAAAATACAGTCCCATAGTTTCAAACTGTTGAATATACTGATTAGCCATACTTGCTCTAACTAATATTTAAACGGCGGCTACTATACCATAACCGAGTATCATAATTTAATAGTGTGAGTGAAAAACTCGCTAATTATTGAAGAAAATCAATAATTGACCGATTTACGGCTTGCGGTTTTTCAGCATGAAGCCAATGACCAGCGCCATGAATAACTTTAGCTTTAGAATTTGGAAACAACGAGACAATTGCCTCTCTATGTTCTGGCAATATATAGTCAGAATTATTTCCCTTGATAAACAAGGTATCACACTGGCATGAATGAGTCTCATTAATATTAGCAATGATCTTCGAGTAGTTTTCAACAATGGTATTTAAATTAAATTTCCAAGCGTAACCGTTTTCAAACTTAAATAAGCTTTTTAATAAAAACTGTCTAACACCCATCTCATCAATAAATTCTTTCATTATTAAATCTGCTTCGCCTCGCGAGCTTACAATTTGTTCCTGAACGGATTGTAGTGCATCAATAATTACATTATGGCGAGGATGGTAATCAACTGGAGCAATATCAAGCACAACAAGTTTATTAATTCGTGATTCATCAAGCATGGCAATTTGCATTGCAACTTTGCCACCCATTGAATGACCGATTATATGTGCTTTATCTATGTTCAATTCATCCAGCAAAATGAGTACATCTCGAGCCATAGTAAGGTAGCTCATTTCATTTTCATGAAAAGATGCTCCATGGTTTCTTAAATCTACATTAATGATAGTGTAATGTTCGCTGAGAGATTTTGCGATAACGTTAAGATTCTCTAGTGAACCGAATAGGCCATGCATGATCACGACAACGGGACCTGCTCCTGTTTGCTTGAAATTTAATAGCATTTTGCACTCCGATAAATTATGAGGTAATTTTGCCAGTGTATTGGTGAAATGCAAAGGCATAGTGTCTTGGCTCATTTCATTATATAATCAGCTCGATGCACTAAAATCAGTAATGACAGGAAAAGCATGAAAAAAATAGAAATAGATGACGAGCTTTATCAATATATCGCCAGTAATACACAAAGTATCGGCGAAAGTGCCTCAGACATTCTTCGTCGTTTATTAAAGTTATCACCGAACACGTCTGCAGAAGTTGATGATGTTTTATTAGAAGAAGAATCTCAGAAAGAGACAGGTGAAGAGTACAACGTCACAAAAGTGACCACTAAAACTGATAATGTTTTCAATATTCTTAATAAAGAAGAGCTCGCTATGCAAAAAGGTGTAGTAGGCCGCTTCTTATTTATTTTAAGTGCATTACACCGCACTCATAAAGATAGCTTTGACTCTGTTTTAGATATCAAAGGTCGTGATAGAATTTATTTTGCAAAAAGTAAAGAAGCCTTACTAGAAAGTGGCAGCAGTATGAACCCTAAAAATATCGTAGACAGTGAATATTGGGTCATGACCAATTCTAATACCACACGTAAAAAAATGATGTTACATGAGGTTGCCCTAGGTTTAGGGTACAAAGAAGCTGACGCTGAAACTATCAGAGATTATTTATAAGGACGTTTTATGTCTATCCACCCAGGTGCTGGCAAACCAGCAAAACACGACACACTAGTAAATATCCCAAAACTTGTCTCGGCTTATTACTTAAATGAGCCAGACTTAGAACAAAACCCTGAGCAATGTGTTGCCTTTGGTACATCAGGTCACCGTGGATGTTCGCTCAATGTGAAGTTTAATGAATCTCATATTCTTGCGATTACTCAAGCAATTTGTGATTATCGAAAAGCGAATAATATCTTTGGTCCTTTATTTTTAGGAAAAGATACGCATGCGTTATCAGAAGCAGCTTTTAATTCTGCAATTGAAGTATTAGTAGCTAATGAAGTACAAGTTATTACGCAAGAAAATGAAGATTACACGCCAACACCTGTGATTAGCCATGCGGTTGTTTGCTATAACAAAGCGCACCCACATGAGTTAAGCGACGGTATTGTTGTTACGCCTTCGCATAACCCACCTGAAGATGGTGGGTTCAAGTATAACCCACCAAATGGTGGCCCTGCTGATACAGACATCACTAAATGGATTGAAGACAGAGCTAACCAGTTATTGCTAGAAGATTTAGTCGAAGTGGAGTTATTCCCTTTCGCCAAAGCAAAGCAATCAGGCTTCATTAAATATGAAGATCTAATCACACCTTATGTGGATGACTTAATAAATATTGTTGATCTGGATGCTATTGCAAAAGCAGGTGTAAAAATTGGTATCGACCCGCTAGGTGGTTCTGGCATTAACTTCTGGCCTGTTATAAGAGAAAAGTACAACCTTGATTTAACAGTTGTGAATCCAGATGTCGATCCACGTTTTGCATTTATGCCTTTAGATAAAGATGGCAAGATCCGAATGGATTGTTCGTCACCTTATGCTATGGCAAATTTGATTGCGTTAAAAAATGACTTTGATATTGGTATTGGTAACGACCCTGACTATGACCGCCATGGGATAGTAACCAAAGATGGTTTAATGAACCCTAATCATTTTTTAGCAGTTGCAATTGATTATTTGCTCACTCATCGTGACTGGGCAAAAGACATTAAAGTAGGTAAGACATTGGTGTCTTCGGCAATGATCGACAAAGTTGTTAAATCACTAGATAAAGAAGTGTTTGAAGTACCTGTCGGTTTTAAATGGTTTGTGAAAGGTTTAAGTGAGCAATGGTTAGCATTCGGTGGTGAAGAAAGTGCCGGAGCTTCATTCTTACGTCGTGATGGCAGTGTCTGGAATACTGATAAAGACGGTTTTATTTTGGGCCTACTTGCCGCTGAAATCTTAGCTGTAACGGGTAAAACGCCTTCAGAACGCTATAAAGAACTTGAAGCGGAGTTCGGTGCGCCTCATTACAAACGTATTGATGCACCAGCTAATGCAGCCCAAAAAGCAAAGTTAAAAAAGCTCAGTGCTGCAGATGTCACAGCAGCTACGCTTGCAGGTGACGAGATTGTTGAAAAACTTACTGAAGCACCAGGCAACAAAGCTGGTATTGGTGGTTTAAAAGTCGTGACTGAATCAGGTTGGTTTGCAGCTCGCCCTTCAGGCACTGAAGATATTTACAAAATTTATCTTGAGTCTTTCAAAGGTGAAGCACATTTAGCGTTACTTGAACAAGAGGCTAAAGCGCTTGTTGACTCTGTAATTAGCTAAACAATTTATTCAATAAAAGCCATGCTCAAGCATGGCTTTTTATTTATACACTCTCACAAAAGGGGACAGTATGTACCTTGAAACACTTAAAGAGTCTGGTGACTTTTTATCTATTACACGCGACAACGAATTTCACTTAGAGCCGACTTCATTTGTGCTTGCAAATGGTACGCAAGTAGAAGTGCTTGATACAGGTGTTATTAAATTCACACCTAGTGTAAAAACAACAAAAGATATTGTTTTATCAAGTGCGGTGCATGGAAATGAAACTGCGCCGATTGAAATTTGTGATGAACTAATCCAAAACATTATTTTAGGCAAGCTAGAACTTAAGCAACGCGTGCTGTTTATTTTTGGTAATCCAAAGTCAATAAATATTGGTGAGCGATTCGTAGATGAAAATCTAAACCGTTTATTCAGTGGTTCACATAGCAAAGGCGATATGCAAAATGCAGAAAGAGATCGAGCGAAAAACTTAGAGGTTTATGTTTCTAATTTTTTCAATGAGGTTGAAGCAGGGCGTTATCGTTGTCATTATGATTTACATACAGCTATTCGTGGTTCAAAAAACGAGAAATTTGCTGTTTATCCGTTTTTGAACGGCGAGCCTTGGAAAAAGTCGCAGCTCCAATTCTTGCTATCATGTGGCGTTAATACTGTACTAATGATGGCAGCACCCGCAACGACATTCAGTTATTTTTCTTCAAATGAATTTTCTGCTGATGCGTTTACGATAGAACTGGGTCAGGTTAAGCCTTTTGGTGAAAATGATATGGCTCGTTTTGAGAAAACCAAACAAACACTTGCTGCATTAATTAGCCAAAAAGAAGTTAAATATAAGAAATTTAATTCTGAAGACTTTGAGGTTTTCGAAGTGTATCGAACGATTAATAGAACCCAAGAAGCATTCAGTTTTACATTCCCTGACACTGCAGTGAACTTCACAGGCTTTGCAAAGGGTGAGTTGTTAGCTAATGACGGCGAAAAGCAGTATTTTGCAGAAGTTGAAGGAGAAGCCATCATTTTCCCAAATGCTAAAGTCGCACTAGGTCAACGTGCATTATTAACCGTTATTCCTATGGAAATTAATAAAAATTTCATCTAAGCCACTGAATTAAAAGCTAATGACATAGCGTATCCTTATCCTTTTAGTAATATTTATGCAAATTAAGTGTTATTCATCTATGAACAGTTGAATAACACTTTACGTTAACGTAAAGTGTCGATAGGTTTAATTTAAACCAATTGCATAAATCGCAAAGATTATTCATAAAACTACACAGCGAAAGAATAATTACATTTAGTAGTTATTTACATGCAAATGGATAATGACAACAAGAGAAGGTAGGTTATGATTAACCCGAATAACATATCTCTAAATATCAGCCACGCGCTGGAATTTATTGATGGCCACGCACTGAATATTCCCACTTTAAAAATTCTCGGTGACAATGGTGAGATCCTTGATGGTGCAACCGCACCAGAGCTAGACAAAGAAACAGCATTAAAAATATATAGCACTATGCGCTTCATTCGTTTACTTGATGAACGTATGCAGGCTGCACAGCGTCAAGGTCGTGTTAGTTTTTACATGCAATGTCTTGGTGAAGAAGCAGCAGTCACTGCAAGTGCTGCAGCGCTGAAAAATGATGACATGATAATGGCCCAATACCGTGAGCAAGCAGCGCTTGCTTATCGTGGTTTTAGCTTAGATAACTTTATGAATCAAATGTTCTCAAATGAACTTGATTTAGGCAAAGGCCGTCAGATGCCAATCCATTATGGTTCAAATGAACTCAATTATATGACCATTTCTTCACCGCTTGGCACGCAAATACCGCAGGCCACTGGTTATGCGTATGGCCAAAAGCTAAAGCATATCGACGCAGCAACAGGTGAGCTTGCCTCTGAAATTGAGAATGTCACAATTTGTTATTTTGGTGAAGGAGCTGCGTCAGAAGGCGACTTCCATGCTGGTTTAAACATGGCCGCAGTGCATAAAGCACCGGTTGTTTTTTTCGCTCGTAATAATGGCTACGCGATTTCAACACCAGCTGATGAACAATTCAAAGGTGACGGTATTGCAGCGCGTGGTGTAGGTTACGGCATCAAGACTATCCGTGTTGATGGTACCGATACACTGGCTGTTTATGCTGCGACTAAAGCTGCACGTAAAATAGCCACAGAGCAAGGCGATCCAGTATTAGTTGAAGCAATAGCTTATCGACTTGGTGCACACTCGACGTCTGATGATCCATCTGGTTACCGCAGTAAAGATGAAGAAGCTGAATTCAGAGCTGCTTGTCCAATTGAGCGATTCAAAAAGTGGTTATTAAAGCAAGGCTGGTTAAACGAAGCAGAAGATGAAGTGGCAAAAGATAAGATCCGCGAAGAAATTCTTGCTGCATTAAAGGTTGCTGAAAAAGTACAAAAACCAGCGCTAGAAGAGCTAGTTTCTGATGTATACGACTCGCCAATTCCTGCGCTACAAAAACAATACGAAGATTTAAAAGAGCATATCAGGCAACATCCAGAAGCTTATCCAGTGACTGCAGGGAGAATCAAATAATGGCTAAAATGAACATGCTACACGCCATTAATTCGGCGCTAGACATTACCATGGCAGAGCATCCGCAAGCGTGTATCTTCGGTGAAGATGTAGGTTATTTCGGCGGTGTATTCCGTGCAACCTCAGGTTTACAAGAAAAATACGGTAAGCACCGTGTGTTTAATACACCTCTAACTGAGCAAGGTATCCTTGGTTTTGCAAACGGTTTAGCAGCCTTTGGTGCGCCTGCGCTGGCAGAGATCCAGTTTGCTGATTATATCTTCCCTGCATTTGACCAAATTGTGAATGAATCTGCCAAGTTTCGTTACCGCAGTGGTAATGAATTCAATGTTGGTAATTTAACTATTCGCACTCCGTATGGTGGTGGTATTGCAGGTGGTTTATACCATTCACAATCTCCTGAAGCTTATTTTGCGCATACACCAGGTTTAAAGCTCGTTGTACCTCGTAACCCTTATCAAGCTAAAGGTTTATTACGTGCATGTATAAAAGACGACAACCCGGTTATTTTCTTTGAGCCTAAGCGTTTATATCGTGCTTCAGTCGGTGAGGTACCTGAAGAAGATTATGAGATTGAACTGGGTAAAGCTGAGGTTGTGAAAGAAGGTTCAGATGTCACGCTTCTCGCTTGGGGTGCGCAGATGGAAATCATCGAGCAGGCTGCAGAGAAAGCAGAAGAAGCGGGTATTAGTTGTGAAATTATTGACTTACGAAGCATTCTGCCTTGGGATGTTGAAACCATAGCTAAATCAGTGATTAAAACGGGTCGTTTGGTCGTTAGCCACGAAGCACCTATCACTAATGGTTTTGGTGCTGAGATTGCTGCAACTATTCAGCAAGAATGTTTCTTACATTTAGAATCGCCGATTTTACGAGTATGTGGTTTAGATACACCTTACCCTCTGGCACTAGAGAAAGAATACGTTCCAGATGCACTTAAAGTGTTCTCTGCGATTAAAAAGTCGGTTGAGTTTTAAGGATTAGACATGTCAAAAGAATTTATTTTACCAGACATTGGCGAGGGCATTGTAGAGTGCGAAATCGTTGAATGGTTAGTTTCAGTCGGTGATGAAGTAAAAGAAGATCAACCTATCTGTGATGTTATGACCGACAAAGCCTTGGTACAAATTCCTGCAGTACATGATGGTGTGATTACACAGTTACACTACGAAAAAGGTGAAATTGCTAAAGTACATGAGCCACTTTTTGCAATGGATGTAGCGGGCTCAGTTCCTGCCGGAATAGCTAATGACACTCAAGCGTCATCAGACACTTTGGGCTCACATCTAGAAGACTTTATCCTGCCTGACATTGGTGAGGGTATTGTTGAGTGCGAAATTGTTGAGTGGTTGGTCGGTGAAGGTGACACAATTGTTGAAGACCAAGCTGTGTGTGACGTAATGACTGACAAGGCACTAGTGCAAATTCCAGCTAAATATGATGGTGTTGTTGAAAAGCTTTATTATCAAAAGGGTGAAATTGCGCAGGTTCATAGCCCTTTATTTCAAATGCGTCTAGCTGGTGGCAATGTTCAAACTTCTAAAGCTGAAATTAAGCCAGCTGCAAAAGTTGAAGCACAAAATACAGCAGTGAAAACGCAATTACCTAAAAATGGTAAAGCAATCGCGTCTCCAGCTGTTCGTCGTTTAGCGCGTGAGCAAGATATCGATATTAATTTGGTGCCTGGCTCTGGTAAAAATGGTCGAATTTATAAAGAAGATATTGCTCGCTTTGTAAATGGCGAGACTGAGCAACAAGCAGTTGTTGAAACCAAAGCAGTTGCAACAAACACTGTATCAGTTCCTGAGGTTACTCAAGTTGTTACTTCAGGAGGTACTCGTGTAGAGCCTATTCGTGGCATGAAAGCAGCAATGGCAAAACAGATGGTTGCCTCGGTTTCGACTATTCCGCACTTTACATTCAGCGATGAAATCGACTTAACCGACCTAATCTTGCTTCGCAAAGAGCTTAAAGAGCAGTATGCGAAAGAGGGCATTAAGTTAACCATGATGCCATTCTTTATCAAAGCACTCTCGCTCGCGATTAAAGAATTCCCGGTTGTTAACTCGCAAGTAAACGACGACTGCACTGAGCTCACATATTTTGATGACCATAATATTGGTATGGCGGTTGACTCTAAATTAGGGTTATTAGTGCCAAATATCAAAGGTTGTCAAAATAAATCTATAGTTGATGTTGCTCAGGAGGTGACGCGATTAACTGATGCAGCACGAGAAGGGCGTGTTTCACCAGATGATTTGAAGGGAGGCACTATTTCAATTTCGAATATAGGTGCAATTGGTGGCACAACAGCAACACCAATTATCAATAAGCCCGAAGTAGCTATTGTTGCATTGGGTAAATTACAGCACCTTCCACGCTTTGATCCACAAGGTAACGTTGTATCTCGTGCAATTATGCAAGTCAGTTGGTCTGGCGACCATAGAGTGATTGATGGTGGCACAATTGCTAGATTCAATAACCTATGGAAAGCTTATTTAGAAAACCCTGCGAAAATGATGATGGCGATGCGCTAAGTTATTTTCAACTCATATTTTTTAAAGCCCCGCCTAGTGTGGGGCTTTTTGTTAATAGCCACTTTACGTTTTTAATTTAATTCTACTTTGCTGACATCTCGTTTTTGTACCTATTAGCCCTTTATTTATATGAAAATGTATATTTTGTTACATATTCCAGTTAACAAAAGTTCAAATAAAATATTGTATACAATATAAATTGTATGTATTGTGTTACGCATCATTATGAAAAACGCAAAACTCACAGGAGTAGGACAACTCATGAAGTACAATAATAAAAAAGGTAACTATCTTAGGAAAAGCCTTGCAGCTACTGCAATTGCAGCGGCATTAAGCTGGCACGCGCCAACGTTAGCTGTAGATGGTAGCAGTATCGTTAAGGGTCATATCGAAGCCAGTACGGGCTCTGATATTATTGGTGCAACATTGACTTTCAAACACAAAAGCAAAGGTTTGAAATATACAGTGACTACAAATGCTGAAGGTGAATATTTGTTACGTAATGTACCTGTCGGTACGTATGACGTAACAATCGTAAAAGATGGTTACCAAAGTGTACTACAAGAAAATGTAAACGTTACCATTGGTCAATCTATGATCATTGATGCACAAATGTCGCAAGCTGGGCAAAATATTGAACGCATTGCTGTAACAGGTGCTTCAATTCGTCGAGTTGATTTAAGTAACTCTACATCAGGTGTGACATTCAGTGATGAAGAATTAAACATGATGCCTGTAAATACTGGCTTTGAAAGTATTGCACTGCTTGCACCGGGTACGTCTGCTCCAGGTGGCAGCAGTTTTAATGGTGCATCAAGTTTTGGTGGTGCGTCATCAGCTGAGAATGGTTACTACTTCAATGGTTTAAATGTTGCTTCAATCAAAACAGGTCTAGGCTCAATTCGTTTACCTTGGGAAGCAATTTCTCAAACACAAATTAAAACGGGTGGTGTGAGCCCTGAATTCGGTGGCGCTATGGGTGGTATCGTAAACGCGGTATCTAAATCGGGTGAAAATGATTTTGATTTTGGTGCTGAAGTACGTTGGGATCCTTCAAGCCTAGAGTCACACCATGACTCTATCTACCAGAGCAATGGCACTATTTCTACCAATAACCAACGCGATGAATATGACTTTAAAGAGTTTCAAGTATGGGCTTCAGGCGCTTTAGTTGAAGATAAATTATTTGCCTATGCGTTATTTTCACCACGCCGTTCTGATGGTGAAGGTGCAGGTCAAACAACTTTCAGTTCAACATCAACAGAAGAAGATCGTTGGTTTACTAAATTAGACTGGTTCATTAATGAAGATCATTCATTTGGTTTCTCAGCTATGAATAACAAACGTACTTGGGATACAACAAACTTTGTATATGATTGGCTAACGAATGTCATCGGCGATCAAAAAGGGGTTGCTGCACCAGGTGAAGATGGCGGTAAAGTTTTCAGTGTGAACTATAACGGTTACTTAACAGACACTATGTCGGTGTCTGCTGTCGTTGGTCAGGTTACTGAGAATGTTGAAAATGTGGTTGCATCGACAGATCCTGGCGTATGGGATTCTAGAAATGGCTGGACAACACTAAGTCAACACACAACCTCAACTGTATCTGAAGAGGAATATGTTCGTGAGCAAGCGCGTGTAGATTTTACGCTTGATTTAGATGAGCATGCATTGCAATTCGGTATCGACTATAACAAAGTAAAAGTAAAATTTAGCTCAGGTCAAAATGGTATCGGTGATGGTATGGGCTGGTGGGAAATCAAAAACGCAGGTGTTGATGATATCTCAGGTGCAGCAGAAGGTGAGTCTTTCATCGAAAGACGTGTAAGAACACGTGATGTAGATTCTGATTCAACTTCAATTGCGTTCTATATTAATGACACTTGGCAAGCAACTGACAACTTAGTGCTTAATTTAGGTCTACGTTATAGTGAATTCGAAAACACGGTAACAGATGGTCGTGCATACGTTGATATGAAAGACCAAATTTCGCCTCGTCTTCAAGCAATCTATGACTTACATGGTGATGGTACAGCTAAAGTGTTCGCAACATTTGGCCGTTATTACCAACCGGTTTCTGCAAACATGAATATCACGCAAGGCTCAGCGTCAGTTGAATGGTTCGAATACCATGAAATGGGCGATGTAAATGCAGATGGTACACCAGTACTGTTAGCTGATGGTTCACCAAGTCGTGGCGATATGTTACGTGACCGTCGCTGGCGTCAACGTGGTATTACTGAACCTGGCCTTATCGCTTCTTCAAGCTTGAAACCTATGTATTCTGATGAAATCACCATTGGTTATCAGCAGGAAATTTTTGACACTATGTCAGCGGGTGTACGTGTGGTTCACCGTGACCTAGGTCGCAGTGTAGAAGACACAGATGTAGGTCCTGTACTTGCGAAGAAATTGGAAGAAATGGGTATCACAGATAATGTGGGTCAAGGCTCATATTATGTGTTGAACAACCCAGGTGAAGCGATTGAAATGTCTTATGACTTTGATGGCGATGGTACAGTTGATGTCATTAACTTATCTGCTGAAGAGCTATCTTTACCTGCAGCAGTACGTAAGTACACAGCGGTTGAGTTCACTTTAGATGGCAACGTGACGGATGATTTAAGAATTAATGCATCTTACACTTGGTCTAAAAACTACGGTAACACAGAAGGTCTAGTTAAAACTGATAATAACCAGGCAGATCCAGGTTGGACGACTTCATACGACTATGCTGACCTAATGGACCATGGCTACGGTAACTTACCAAATGACCACCGTCATGCATTCAAATTTTCTGGCTCGTATAATATCACGGATAACCTAATTGCCGGTTTAGTTGCTCGTACTACTTCAGGTCGTCCGCAAAGTTATTTCTCAGTACACCCTAAGAATGTCGATAGTTGTGCAGAAGGTAACCCTTGGGACGCATGTATCAGTCGTTACTATGATCATGCCTCACACTATGACGAAAATGGTAACCCTGCACCTCGTGGTAGCGCAGGCACACTACCATGGGTAACGAATGTTGACCTTTCAATGTCATATTTCACAGAGCTAATGGGTAATGAAGTATCACTGAAAGCCACTGTTTATAACTTATTAAATGCTGATAGTGCATTAAACATCAACGAAGAGCGTACTCGTTATGGTGATGATGGTATTGAATTAAACCCAGACTACGGCATGGTGACTAGTCGTCAAGCGGCTCGCTATGTCTCACTGACTGCACGTATGGTTTTCTAATCTCCCTGAAAATACCCGTGCGCGCTGAGCGAAGTACCTACGCTCAGCCTTCACCCAATGCCAAGCTTGCTTGGCATTTTTCGATCTAAGGAAGTTTCATGTCAGATTTTATTAAACAATTAGAAACACTAAACATTCAGTCTTGGACACAAATAAAGTGCATTGATATGCATACAGGTGGTGAACCGCTTAGAGTAATTAAAAGTGGATTCGCACGGCTTAAAAGTAAGCGAATCGTCGATAAACGACTTGAATGCCTTGAACTACAAGATAACCTACGTACTGCAATTATGGGTGAGCCAAGAGGTCACTCGGACATGTATGGTGCTTTAATTACTGAAAGTGAAAGAGCAGACAGCGACTTTGGTGTGTTATTTCTTCACAACGAAGGGTATAGCACTATGTGTGGTCATGCCATCATTGCACTGTCAACATTAGCGGAAAAATCAGGCCACTTTAGAGAAAAAGAAGCACTTAAAATTGACTCACCAGCGGGACAGGTAACTGCCTACTATAGGAATGGGCAAGCGTATTTTGATAATGTCGCCAGTTTTGTAGTGAAACTCGATCATCAAATTAATCATCCTGCTCTGGGGTCCTTTACAACTGATGTTGCTTTTGGTGGTGCCTATTATGCTTACGTAGATGCAGACAAGCTTGATATCTCGTTGTCAAAAGCAAATGCCGCTAAATTATCTGAGCTTGGTGAAGAAATTAAAGCTTTAGTTAACGACTCTTTAGCGCTTTCACACCCAGAAGATGAAAGTTTGAGTTTTTTATATGGTGTGATTTTTTACTCGTCTACCCAAACTAAAGACAAAGAAAGCCATAGTAAACATGTGTGTATATTTGCTGATGGTGAACTTGATAGAAGCCCAACAGGAACAGGGGTAAGTGCAAGAGCCGCAATACTTCATGCTAGAAAGCAAATCAACGTTGGTGACAAAATTTCCATTGAAAGTATCGTAGAGAGTAGTTTTGATGTAACAATTCAAAAAGAATCACAATTTCATGGTTACAACGCTGTAATACCACGAGTATTTGGCACTGCATATATCACTGCATTTTCTAATTTCGTTTTAGAAGACTCAGATCCATTCAAACATGGTTTTTTCCTAAAATAACCCGCTCTAATCACCCAGAACGAAAATTAAACTTGAATATATGGAAAATCGAATATATGATTTTTCATATATTTTAGGTTAACAGTTTTTTCTTTAAAACTAGAAATCACATTTTCAAGAAAGTTGACCATAATCGATGTGTCTTCGTTTAATTTCTGGGAGTAAACATGAGTATAAAAGTTGGAATAAATGGCTTTGGCCGTATGGGTCGCCTAACTATGCGTGCCTTATATGATACTGCAGGCATTGAGATCATTCAGATCAATGACCCAGCAGGCAATGCAGAAACACTAGCGCACCTGATGAATTTTGACTCGGTACATGGTCGCTGGAGCCATGAAGTGGATTTTGCAGGCGATACTATGGTTATCAATGGTTATACTATTTCAGTTACTCAGAATAAAACCATCGAAGCAACTGACTGGTCAAACTGTGATTTAGTGATTGAAGCGTCTGGTGTGATGAAAAGCAAAGCTAAACTTCAAGCTTATTTTGATCAAGGTGTTAAGCAGGTAGTCGTGACTGCGCCAGTAAAAGAAGAGGGTGTATTGAACGTCGTGTATGGCGTTAACCATGATTTATTTGACGTTGAAAAGCACGAAATCGTAACAGCAGCATCTTGTACAACGAACTGTCTAGCGCCAGCTATTAAAGTATTACAAGACAAAATTGGGATTGTTCACGGTTCTATGACGACCATTCACGATATCACCAATACACAAACGATTCTTGATGCACCACACAAAGATCTTCGTCGAGCAAGAGCGTGTGGTATGAGTTTGATCCCAACAACAACGGGCTCAGCGACGGCGATTACACATATTTTCCCCGAATTAAAGGGTAAGCTAAACGGTCATGCTGTCCGCGTACCACTGGCCAATGCATCAATCACAGATTGTGTATTTGAAGTAAGTCGTGCGACTACTGCTGAAGAAATCAATGAATGGATGAGAGAAGCGGCAGAAGGAGACTTAAAAGATATTCTAGGCTTTGAAACTCGTCCACTTGTGTCCATTGACTATAAAACAGATCCAAGAAGCAGCGTTGTTGATGCGCAATCAACCATGGTCGTGAATGGTACGCAAGTAAAAATGTATCTCTGGTATGACAATGAATGGGGTTATGCAAATCGTACTGCGGATCTAGTTCGCTACGTCATTGAACAAAAGTGGGGATAATCTAGATGTTGTCCAAACTTTCGGATGACATAAAACAATATTTACTTATCACCAGTAATTATTGGGCGTTCACATTGACCGATGGTGCGCTCAGAATGCTGGTGGTGTTGTATTTCCACCAGCTTGGCTACAGTCCACTTGAAGTCGCCATGTTGTTTTTGTTTTATGAATTCTTTGGTGTTGTGACTAACTTAGTCGGTGGCTGGCTAGGTGCGCGACTTGGTTTGAATAAAACCATGAATCTGGGTTTATCTATACAAATCTATGCTTTGGTCATGCTGGCTATTAACCCAGAGTGGTTGAGTGTCGCTTATGTCATGTGTGCACAGGCGCTATCTGGCATTGCAAAAGATCTCAATAAAATGAGCGCCAAAAGTGCCATAAAAAAATTGGTTCCTGAAGACGCTGATGGTGTTTTGTATAAGTGGGTGGCTATTTTAACTGGCTCTAAAAATGCGCTAAAAGGTGTCGGTTTCTTTCTAGGCGGCTTGCTTCTGACCTTGTTTGGTTTTCAAGGCGCGTTATGGTTGATGGCTAGTATGTTGACACTCGTCTGGCTATTAAGCCTGTGGCGATTAAAAGCAGACTTAGGTAAAAAGAAAGCAAAACCTAAATTCACTGAAATGTTTTCAAAAAGCGCGCAGATCAATCGCCTTTCAGCTGCGAGATTATTTTTATTTGCAGCAAGGGATGTGTGGTTTGTTGTTGCTCTGCCAGTTTATTTTGTTACTGAACTAGGTTGGCATAGTAGCACAGTTGGCACTTTTATGGCTGTCTGGGTTATTTTGTATGGTTTAGTCCAGGCGAACGCCCCAAAAGTAACTGGTCGAGATATGGCGTTAACCCAGAGTAAGCAATCCGCGCTGTCATGGGTGACAACCCTTGCAATAATTCCTGCAATGATAGTGTTAGGTTTAGATTCAAGCTTCTCATCTGAGTTAATTCTTGTAGGTGGTTTACTTATCTTTGGCGCTGTATTTGCAATTAACTCATCATTACATAGCTACCTCATTGTTAGATGTGCAGACAGTGATGGCGTATCAATGGATGTGGGCTTTTATTATATGGCGAATGCAGCAGGGAGACTGACTGGTACTATATTGTCAGGTGTTGTGTTTCAATATTATGGTTTAAGTGCCTGCTTGTTAGTGTCTTCTTTGATGTTAGGCATCGCCATAGTGTTAACTAAACGACTTTAATCTCTTTTGAAGACCCAGAAACTTACATACTGGGTCTTAATTTTCTCCTTCTATCCATTATTATCGTCTAAAGTTACTTTAGGTTTGGTAATGATTGGTGTGACGTTGAAACAGTTTAAAACCATCACTTTATTTCTATTCTTATTCTCAAATTTTAATGTTTCAGCAAAGCAATTAACTTTGTCTGTAGGAGAGTGGCCGCCTTACATGGCGAGTTATTTACCGAATAATGGTGCCATTGCTGAGATAATTACCGAAGTGTTTGCCGATATAGGATATCAAGTTTCTTTTGAGTTTTACCCGTGGGCGAGGGCGATGGAGCAAGCGCAACTAGGAAGGGTTAATGGCACCGGTCTATGGCTTAAAACTGAATCTAGAGAAGGTGAATTTTACTTTTCTGAGCCAGTATTAGAAGAAAAGCATGTATTTTTTTACAACAGAAATAACAAGCCTAATTTAGACAGCTTTGAAGCATTTCAGTCATACAGTTATGTTGGCCTTGAAGATTTCAGTTATGGCACAGACCTAGATAACATTATTCAAGCCAATCAAATCAACATGTACAGAGTGTCTAGTGACGATCAAGCATTCGGGATGTTACTAAAAAGCAGGGTATCGATTTATCCACAAGAAATGGCGGTAGGATATTATCAATTGCGTCAACATTTTTCAGAACAAGACATGAAATTAATAGGCCATATTGAACAGCCGTTCATGCGGAAAAACAGCCATATAATCTTATCTAAAGTAGATAAGAATAATGCTGATATTCTGAAGATGTTTGATGAAGCTTTACTTAGAATGAAACAGTCAGGTCGTTATGACCAACTTTTAGCAAAAGTGATTAAATTTTAAAATTGAGCTGTGTAATACACAGCTCGCAGAATGTACTATACCAAAGCAGTGATAGTTTTGATTTGATCTACTAGTTCAGAGTTAGTTAACTGACCAGTTTCTAAATCGAAATTATCATAGAAGCTCGGTACTGAAAGTGAGCCTTTTACATCCATCGCAAAAAACTGAGATGAACCTACTGCAGAAGCAAGTACGCTTTGCGCACCACCAGGACCCGGTGAAGTTGCTAACAAAATAACAGGTTTACCTTGGTACACTTTCATATCAATTCTCGATGTCCAATCAAAAATGTTTTTGTAAGCAGCCGTATAAGAGCCATTGTGCTCAGCAAATGAAATAACAATGGCATCTGCTTCGCCTATTTTTTTGAAGAAAGTTTGAGCTTGTTCTGGAATACCTGATTCATTTTCACGATCTGAGCTGTAGATTGGCATTTCAAAATCGTTTAAATCTAATAATTCAACGTCTGCGTTTTCAATTTGGTTTGCCGTGTACTGAGCCAACTGTTTGTTTATTGATTGGCGGCTGCTACTTGCTGCAAATGCTAATACTTTCATGATTTCTTCCTCATTAATTAAGTGATGAGTCTTCAATTCATTGCTCGACTCGATGAAACTTAGTCTATATTATCTTTATCTAGTTATTAATCCCTTGATTGGGTTTTCACTATTTCCATATGACTATGAATAAGCTGTTTGAGGGTATAGAAGTTTTTGTTGAAGTGGTTAAGCGAGGCAGCTTTGCAAGTGCTGCGCAGAAATTGGGCCATTCTAATTCTCATATTTCTAAAGAAATAAATAAGCTTGAAGCACGGCTAGGTGTGAGATTGTTAAATAGAACCACACGTTCTTTGGCACTAACACCTGAAGGTGAGGCTTATTTTCAGCAATGCTTACACTTAATAAGTGACGCACAAGATGCCTTTAACCTTGTCACACAAGGAGACGATACGCCAAAAGGCAATTTAAAGTTAAGTTGTCCTATAGGGCTGTATCGTTCCCATATCCAGTCTATATTAGTGAAGCTTTTAAAGCTTTATCCAAATATAACGCTTGATTTAGATCTAAGTGATAAACGAGTCGATTTGGTTGCAGATGGTTTTGATTTAGTGATCCGAGCAACGCCTGCATTAGATGAATCTAGCCTCATTTGCAAAAAGATTTACGCTTGTCCTACTTATGTTGTTGCATCAAAATCTTATCTTGCACAATTTGGTCTTCCTCATCACCCCAGAGAGCTAAATAGTCATCACTGTATCGGTTACAGTAACCATAAGAACCCAGGGAAATGGACATTTATGCCAGTTGATGGCGAGCAATTTACCGTTGATGTTAAACTCAAAGCACTTTGTAATAATGGAGAAGCTGAAACCGCACTGGCTGAGGCGGGCATAGGGATCACTCGGTTACCTGAATTTTATTTATCAAGTGGCATTGCCTCAGGCAACTTAAAAATCCTTTTCGAAGAATATCAACAACCAGTGGTGAACGTTTACGCGGTTTATCCTAGTAGAAAGCACCTATCTTCAAAAGTTAGGCGCTTTATCGATTTGTTAAATAACGAGCTAGAAAATTGATTGTTTTCAATCGATTTAATAGAGTTTGTTAACCATATCTAACGCTTTTTGAGAACGTGTTGATTCTGGATGAAGCGCAGCATTTAGCGTCAAAAATGCGATGGCAGCTTGTTGTTTATTAGCATCAACAAGTTCGTATGCAAATCTGATTAATTGACGCTCACTAAAACCTTCTTCTTGCGCTATCAATGTTTTGTACAAAGCGATTGATTCATAAGTTCCTTGCTCTATGATCATTTTATAGAGTTTTTGTGAAAGTCTTAATCCAGGCTCTTCATACTCTTTGTCGTAGATAATACTCAATACTTTTTCAGTGATTGCTGTCATAGGGGCACCGCCCATATTATCTAGCAGTACAATCAAGGTATCGTCTTCTAATATTCGACTAATATTGGCATTAAATCCGGGGATCATACCACCATGATGAACTCGTGTGAGTGGTTTACCAAATCGCTCTTCAGGGTAGTTATCAACCAACCAGCCCGCTGCATAGTTTCTATGCTCAGTGACTTGATAAAGTAAGTCTGTTAACGGTTTAGATAAGATTTTGTTTTTCGCTAAGCCTCGGTCCCAACGATACAAATCCATGGCTGTTGAGTATATACTACCAGCAGAAAAGGGCACTGACATGTCTATAAAGTTGGGGTGTTCTAAACGATTTAATCGGCGTTCATAACCAGTCACTCGAGTGTTAAGGACAGAATGTTGTTGGTTAAACCCTGAGTTATTCATATTAAGCGGTTTTAGTATTTGTTGTGTTAAAACTTCGCTGTAAGGTTTACCGGTTACTTGTTCAATGACTTTACCTAAAATGGTATAACCCGCATTGCTATATTTGAATTGGGCGCCAGGCTCGAAGTTTAAATCTTCGCTACAAAACTTTGATATAAACTCGTCCAGTGTGTAAGGGTTTCTTGCTTCAACAGCTTTGGAGTCATCAAGGTGAAAGAAATTGCCAAGGCCTGATGTGTGATTTAGTAACTGTCTAATTGTAATTTTAGAGCCGGTATCTTTTCTGTAGTCTGGATAGTTTTCGATTAACTTTGCATCCAGTTTGAGCTTTTTTTGCTCAACAAGTTGCAGTATCAACATGGCTGTAAATTGTTTAGTAATCGAAGCAATTTTGAATTTGCCTTCGACAGTATGATTAATGTCCCATTCAAAGTTGGCTTTGCCATACCCTTTTTTAAAAAGCACTTTCCCTTTATGACTGATCAACGCCACACCATTAAATTGCTCTAATTGATGATATTGAGTCAGTAGTTTGTCAATTTCTTTGCGCTTGATCTCATTTGCAAAGCTTAAAAGTGGAGTAAAAAATATAAGTAAAAAAAGAATCGTAGTACGCATCATGCTTTTCCCAAATTAAACTTGCATTTAATTTAACGACATTCAAATTAATTGAAGAGTGAATTAAAGTGAGTTAGGGTGACGCAAAGTGACAAGACAACTTATCTAATAATAAGAATAAGTTAAGTATATTTAAGGAATGGGATGTCAGTTTATAGAGTCGGAAAAAATCTAACTTTAAACCTTGATGAACGAAAATTATTTAAAGGTTCTACAGAGGTTTTTTTGCCTGAGTTATCATATCGACTATTGGTGTGTTTGGTTGAAAGAGCACCGAATGTCGTTACTCATGACATACTTTTGGAATATGTATGGCAGGGTAAAATCGTCTCAGAAGACACCATTAAAAAACGTGTATCTCGTCTTAGGGAAGTTTTGGCAGTCGAAAATATGCAAAATTCTATTATTGCAGAACGGGGTCTAGGATATCGTTTAAATTTATCAGTTAAGCGTGATGAGCGCCCAGATAGCCTGAAAGAAGAGCTGCAAAAGCCATCAAAGCTTCTAAGACTACAATCTCATTTTTTTATTACACATCGAGTCTTAATTGGTGGATTATTCACCTTAGGCATTATTGCTTTCGGTGTTTTGCAACAAATCGCATCAACTAAAATACAGCACGCAGATGAAGTAGCTATTAGTCTATCAATTTCAGATGAATCGAGTGAGCTAGATGTGGCTCGATTTATGGGGTTACAAGACCGATCAAAAATAGATAGTGCGATTAGCGAACTGGAAGGCAATTTCAAACAAGCCAGTAATAAAATAGCTATCTTCTCGGTATTAAGCGAATTATATTTAACTATGTATAAGTTATATGGTGCTGAACAGGATGATTTAATTCAAGCCAATCATTTCGCACTAAAGGCAGTTAACGCGTCTAACGGTCAACCCTGGCCTTATGTTGTGCTTGGTAATGTACAAATTGAACAGGGAAAATATAAAAACGCCATTGAAAGTGCAAGTAAAGCCATTTCATTATCACCAAAATGGGTGAAGGCTCATGCCGTAAAATCTAGCGCACTGAATCACCATGGTGATATTTCAAGGGCGTGGCATGCAATTCAAATTGCACATAAATTACAGCCAGACAATCCGCTTGTACAAAAGGTAAGGGCTCAGGTACTGCTAAATAAAAACATGTTTAGTTGGAGTGCACGTCATTTAGAGTCATTAAAAGCGTCTTCTCCGCAAGGTGCGTTTTACTTACTGACTCAAGCTGAGTATTTCTTGGCGATTAAAGATTATGAAAAAGCAGAGAAAACCTTAACTGAATTACTCGTCTTAAAACCTGACTTTGTTGAAGCCCACTTATTCATGGCAAGTAGCTTAGAGTTACAAGGAAAAATAGATAAATCAATTGACCATTTAGAGCGAGTTACAAATAGCCAAAGTAAACATGCACTGCTTGCGCAATTACTTATAAATTTAGTTGACGGTAAAGATAGCAGGACGCAGGGTAAAGCATTAGAGGATGATGCATACACTAATCAATTTATAGCTTCACTAATTGCGTTAAATAACAAAGATTCTGAGCACTTTTTACAACTAGTTGAACAAGCCGTGCAAAGCGGGTTCTCTAAAGATTATTTATTAGAATCCAATATTATTTATACTTCTTTGGAGCAACAAGTGCATAGTGATAAGCTGCTCAAAGACTTCCAAGCTCTTAAAACAAACTTGTTTAATATCAAGCAAGCACGGCGAGTAAAACGGGTTCCCATTTTGTAGTTAAAATTTAGTCTTAGCATTTCACGACAAAACCTTCACAAACGCTTTGTTAACTTTGCGACATATCACAAAGGAGCAAAGCGATGTTCAAACAAATTCTAAAATCACTTAATAAATCATTGATGATGGCGTGTGTACTACCCATGTTATTTGCCTGCCAAGGTAGTCATTTAGAGATAATGCCTGACTTATCGGATGAAACATTGTTGACAGAGTATTTATCTGTTGAGCAAATGCATCAAGATATTGATGCTTTATTAGAAGGCGCACTGGAACGTCACCCCAACATTGATAAATACACTCAAGTATCTAAATTAAAGAATTATACGGAAACACTGAAGTCTCAAGTTACTAAGCCTTTAATGCGAACTGAATTTTACAAAATAGTGGGACAACTCAGTCATAAATTTAATGATGGTCACGCATTTTTGATCTGGCCTTATCAAGAATATAACCGCTTGAAAGAGCAAGGTGCTAAACCTTTTCCTTTTGAAGTATTTATCAATAAGCAGCAAGAACTATATATACAAAACGACTATCAGTCAGGTAGTGAAAGGGTTGTGGGTGAAAGTAAAATTTTGTCAATTAATAGTATTTCAACAAAAGATCTTGTATTGAACATGCAAAAATACACAGGTGGTGAAAGTCAGTTTCTTCGTGAAAAGGTCGTGGCAGCGAGATTCTCTATTAACTTATGGGCGGTGTACGGTTTTATTAATGAATTTAAACTTGAAATAGAATCTGACGGGAGAACTAAAACATTAGAGATCACCAAAGCCCAAAATTGGCAGCAGACAGAGAGCGCAATTTCAGGAGAAACTAAAAAAGAGCATTACTTTAAAGAGCTAGAAGATGGTGTTGCCTTATTGTATTTAGAGCACTTTGATATTAAACCTAGCGAGTTTGAAAATTTTGTTGATGAAAGTTTTGAGCAAATTAAAGCGTTAAAGATTCACTCTCTTATTATTGATATTAGAAACAACCCCGGTGGTAATACTGATACTGTCGCTTATTTAAGTCGCTACCTTGCAAACAAACCATTCAGACTGGTTTCAGCACTACAAGAAAAACTCAACAAAGACAACCGTGGTTTGTTTAATTATAAAGGGGAGGAGGGGGAGATTGTCTACACGAAATGGGATGAATGGGAAATCCCAATGAATGACGCTGTCAGATTTACTGGTAATGTGTATTTATTGACGGGTTCGATTAGCTATTCTGCTGCAATTGTATTTGCAACGACCCTTAAAGATAATGGCTTTGCAACCCTAGTAGGCCAGCCAACTCAAGGCTTTGCTAATCAATCAGGGCAGGGCAATTTGTTTAACCTACCTCACTCAGAGCTAAGGGCTTATATTACAACTAGGTTATTAGTTAGACCGAGCGGTGAGTTGACTCAGCAAGGTGTTCAGCCCCATTATGAGGTTGGATCAGGTAATAGCATAACGCAAAGCATGGATGATAAAACCATCGCTGCCACACTAGAATTAATTCGGACAAAGACAGCAAAATGAACGAAACAAAAAACCACATTTTATTGGTTGAAGATAACCAGCAATTAGCAGAACAGCTATGTGGTTTTCTGACTCAAAAGGGCATGGTCGTTGACTATGCCTGTAATGGAAAAATAGCAACTAATCTACTCAAATCTGAAGACTTTGATGTTGTAATTCTAGATTTAACCTTGCCTGACACTGATGGACTCAATCTCTGTCGTTTTATCAAATCAGAACTTACAATGAATGTTCCGGTATTGATGCTCACCGCAAGAGACAGTATTGAAGAAAAGCTTGAAGGCTTCTCACATGGCACAGACGATTACCTAACAAAGCCTTATGTGTTAGACGAGGTTTATGTTCGTTGCTTAGCACTCGCTAGAAGGCATCAATTACACAAGTCTCAAAAAACATGTATTGGTGATATGGAAATTGATTTTAATCAAAAAACGGTTCAGCGCGGCGGTCAGAGCATAAAGCTTTCAAAAACAGATTTCTTATTGCTCAAATTACTTGCAGAAGCTTATCCAAACGCGCTGAGTAAGCGACAATTAGTCGAAAAGGTGTGGGGAGATGATATGCCTGACACCGATGCGGTTCGTAGTCACATTTATACACTTCGAAATGCTGTAGATAAACCATTTGGGTACCCGTTAATCAAAACAGTACACGGAATTGGTTTTAAAATCGTAGCACCTGTCTAACAATCACCAAATAATGAGTGCTAGTGAAGAAGCACCACATGGAGATGAAAGAACTATGACAAGCCTTTCAAGTAGTATAAGTCGCGTAATTATAACGACTGTGTTATCTATCTCGCTTATTTATAGCTTCTTGATTGTTTTATATGCTTGGACTATTGAAGATAATATTTTTAACCGTCTAGTCAACGATGAATCGACTCATATTACTGAACAATTTAAACGTTCAGGCGAGGCTCTCCCTCCAAAAGCAGATTACATGCGTTTGGTTGAAAACTTTACCGATCTGCCTATTGAGATAAAAAAAGAGTATCCGTCAAACCCCAGTAAAGTGGAATATCAAACAAGTTCTGGTAAAACCCTTCATATGACCACCATTAAATTAGGTGGACAGCAATTATTTTTACTCGCTGATGTAGAGCAGTTTGAAGTTAGCAAAGATAATATGCCAAACCTGCTTGTGTGGCTTTTAGTAATAGCTTGCTTTATTTCTGCCATAGCACTTGTTGTGAGCTTACAGACTGCCAAGAAGATTACAGGACCTTTAAAAGCGTTAGCATCTGACGTGAACAAAAAAAATGCAGGCAATATTAAACCTGATACATTTCCTGAAAATGAAATTGGCTTATTGGCACTCAATACTAAAAACGCCTTTAATCAGTTGAATACCGCGCTTGAACGGGAACGAGTATTTACCAAAGACATTAGCCATGAAATCAGAACCCCCGTGGCGATAATTCAAAACGTACTATCAGCAAGCAAGGCAGAAAAAGTAATCACAGAAAGTAATTTTGATACAGTTGCAGAGGCGGTTGCCAATATCAATCAAATCACCTCAATTTTACTGGCGCTTGCACGTTCGGAATCCAGTCAAACAGAGACGGTTAATTTAACTGCCGAGTTAGAGTCTTTGATTATTAACCAATTTGACTATTTACTTGCAGAAGCAGGAAAACATCTTGAGTTAAACCTTAATTTTGACGGTGATGTAAAAGTCGTTTGTAACCAAAATCTGGTTATTATTCTAATGCTAAATCTATTGTCGAACATGGTCCGACACGCGAGTGGTGATAATGCCGAAATTACCTTAAATGAGCGACAGCTTATTTTTAAAAACCAGACTCAACAAAATACCATTAATTCACCATTTTTAAGCGGTGTAAAAGGCGAGCAAAGTGAAGGTTTAGGGCATGGTTTAAACTTGATACAGCGTATTTGTGAACAATCAAATTGGCTATTGAGCATTGAGCAACCGCAAGGTTATTTTGTTGCGCAAATAAACTTTGCTAACACGCGCTAAACAAACACTTCAATAAATTTAAATCACGACAAAGTCACGACAACTGCTTGGTTAAAATGCTGTTAACTTCAACAAGGAGAAGCAGCAATGAAATATTTAACACTATTTATAATTTGTCTGGGCTTAACAAGCCCTCATGTATTTGCCAAAAAAGTCGCTCTATTAATTTCCGGTTACGGCAATGAGACCCAAGGTAAAATTAGTTATGACCTTGAAGAGCTTGCACAAACTTATTTGGTTTTGCATAACCATAACTTAGAGCTTGATATTGTCACGCCTAAAGGCGGTGAGGTTGTTGTAAAAACTAATAAAGACAACCTAGTTTATATACAAAAATTCAAAGGTCTTGCCTTTCATAAATTGCAAAATACTCACTCAGCAAAACAGGCAATTAAGCAAAGCTATGACGCTTTATTTATTGTTGGGGGAGACGGAGCAATGTTTGATTTACCTTTTGACTCTGCAACTCAAAATTTTATTAATCAGTTTATCGAACAGCAATCTCCAATCGCCGCTGTATGTCATGGACCTGCTGCACTGGTTAATTTAAAACGTCCTGATGGTCGTTATTTTGTTACAGGCAAGAAGGTAAATAGTTTTACGCAAATCGAAGAGCAAGCTTTTAATGCAGAGCTACTTGATAAGTTTCCATTTTCACTTGAAGAAAAGTTGATTGAGCGAGGTGCGATATTTGTGAAAAACAGCCCAATGATGCCGTATATTGCTGTTGATGGAACGCTTATAACAGCTCAAAACCCTATGAGTGTTGCGAAAGCTGCCGAAGCCTTGTTACTAAAGTTAGGCATTTCACCAAAGCAAAGAACACCGTTTAAAGACGAAGCAACGTTCGAATTAATAACACAGGCCAAATCAAACGGTGCTGCGGTTATTTCAATTGAGCTTGCAAAAGATAAAACGAGATATGACTTAAACTATTTGGGGCTCTACGCTTTTTACGCATATAGACTCGCACAAACGCAAGAACAAAAAATACAGGAGTTAACGCTTAAAGCTGAAATAGCAAACATCTTTAAGCATCCTAAACTATCACAGTCTCTGATTAACGCCTACTTAGAGAAGCAATTAATTAAAGAAGCAGAGCAGGCATACCAGGTATTTAGACTCGATTTTCCAAACGATAAGTCTATCGCTTTGCTTGAAAATAAAATAAATAGTTACAAATAGACATCTACAAAATAGAAACAAACTACTTGCCAAAAATCCAAACACGATCTAATGTGATATCAACTTGATATCACATTGATGGAGTTTTCAATGAAAGAAACAAA
>CAYZOE010000039.1:0-38142 GCA_964479805.1 uncultured Pseudoalteromonas sp.
ATTTGACAGATGTCGAACTTCTTTTCCAAGAACCTGCTGCAGATGATTATTTAGCAGCGCAGAAAATAGATGCTTATTTTGGTAGCTTTGATTATCTAATGGGCGAGAAGTGGCGCTTCTCAGGTGGTGTTCGTTATGAAGACTTCCGTCAGGTAGCTCTGGCATATTCTCGCTCAATTTTTGATCCAGCATTGCTTGCAGACAAACTTAGCGAAGAAGCTATTCAACAAGCGAGTGTGATGGAAGATGATTATTTTGGCTCTTTCTCTGTCACATATAGTGAAAAGTCTTATCAGTTGCGATTTGGTTATGGTCAAACAATTGTTCGCCCAGACTTGCGTGAATTAACACCAGTTCAGTACCAAGACCCATTAACAGATTATCGTACACTCGGTAATCCAACGCTTGAATCAAGTTATTTAGATAACTTTGATTTCAGAGCTGAGTTTTATATGGAAAATGGTGACAATTATTCAATCGGTGCCTTCTATAAAGATATAGATAAACCAATTGAAGCCTTATTAACAGAAGCGGACGGACGTTTCACTTTAGAGTTCGACAATGCTGATACGGCTTCTGTTTATGGTATTGAAGCTGAATGGTTGCTTGAGTTATCTGCTGATGCACTAGGTGGCGCAATATTTACATCAGGTAACGTTACATTGAGTGATTCAGAAGTTGAAATATTAGAAGCTGACAAGGGTGATCTGACAAACCTGAAACGAAGAATGACAGGCCATTCTAAGTATGTTGCTAACTTCCAACTTAACTATGATTCACATAATGGTAATCATCAGGCATCAGTAATTTATAATGTATTTGGTGATCGTATTTTAGCGGCAGGCGTTAATGATTTTGATGATGCTTACGAGCAGCCGATCAATTCATTAGACCTAGTTTATAGTTATTATCCGAACTTTAATACAACAGTTACTTTTAAAGTGAAAAATCTATTAGGTCAGAACTTTGAAGTACAGCAAAATAACGTTGTGATCCGTGAAAAAGAAATGGCTCAACAAATCAGCTTAGATGTTTCAATGGAATTCTAATTTGAGCTAAAAATATCAGTAAGCCCACTAAAGTGAGTGGGCTTATTTTTAAATATAAAGAGAACACATCTTACAATAATTTTTAAAATGAAGTAGATGAAAGTTTTTGAATTTAACAGATAAAGCTAGTGATATTTGTAGATTTTTGCTAGTTTTAGACGTCTAGACTCACGCAATGATTCTAAATAATTTGATACAAGGTAAAAGACTATGAATAAAGTAGGACTCGTTGGTTGGCGTGGTATGGTTGGCTCCGTTTTAATGGAGCGTATGCAGCAAGAAAATGATTTTGATAAGATTGAAGCACAATTTTTTACAACTTCTCAAACTGGTCAGTTAGGACCTGACATTGCTGGCTCGCCTAAACCGTTGCTTGATGCAAATGACGTGACTGCTTTGTCCCAAATGGACATTATTATTTCTTGCCAAGGTGGTGATTATACAAAATCTGTCTATTCACATTTAAGGGAGTCAGGCTGGGGCGGATATTGGATTGATGCAGCTTCCGCTCTTAGAATGGAAAGCGACAGCATCATTGTTTTAGATCCAGTGAATAACGATGTTATTAAGCAAGGGTTAGAGCAGGGTGTTAAAACCTTTGTAGGCGGAAATTGTACCGTATCATTAATGTTATTAGCTTTAGGCGGTCTATTCGAACGTGATTTAGTTGAGTGGGTTTCACCAATGACTTACCAGGCTGCATCTGGTGCTGGCGCGCGTAATATGCGAGAGCTGATCACACAAATGGGTGAAATTAATTCAGAAGTTAAGTCTCTGTTAGATGATCCAAGTTCAGCAATACTCGAAATTGATAAACTAGTCGCAGAGAAAATTAAATCTGATTCATTACCTAAAGACCAATTCGGTGTGCCGCTTGCTGGAAGTTTAATTCCATGGATTGATGTGCCAATGGAATCTGGCCAGTCAAAAGAAGAGTGGAAAGCGCAGGTAGAAGCAAACAAAATTTTAGGTTCTAGTCGATCACCAATTCCAATTGATGGACTATGCGTAAGAATTGGCGCAATGCGTTGTCATTCTCAAGCAATGACCATTAAATTAAGAGAAGACTTAAGCGTCGAAGAGATCGAAAGCATTCTTGCAACTCATAATGAATGGGTTCGTGTTATTCCAAATGATAGAGATATTACAGCAGAAGAATTAACTCCAGTAAAAGTAACTGGCACATTAGATATACCAGTCGGACGTATTAGAAAACTAACGATGGGTCCGAAATATATTAGTGCATTTACTGTGGGTGATCAGCTACTTTGGGGAGCAGCTGAACCATTAAGAAGAATGTTAAGAATTATTATAGATTAATCCTTTTTCCAAAATTTATTAAATAAGTTTGGATAATTTTCTTTAAGGGATTTAGGTTTGTTTTTAAACCTTTTTCCCTTTGGTTGAAAGTTAACTACTTGATGATATGGGAGTTCATTTCCTGTCAATTCTTCAAATAATAAGCCAGGTACCAAATCAAATTCATCAATATATGGGTAAGGTAAACTGTCTTTTATTGGGTAATTATAATCGAACAGGTCATCAGGTTTACTAGTAAGTTTTATATTAAATTCTTTTCCTTGTACTAAACACCAATTACAAAAATCTAAAAAATCGTACTCAGTGTTACATCCGCATATAATAAATGCGATAGACCAATTATCCCAATGCCAAAGGGTTTTAAGTTTTTCTGTATAAATTGCATCAAAATTACCGATGTCATCGGTTGTTAACTTAGCTAAAATTGATTTCAGTGTTTCATTTGGTTCTTCTGGAGATTGATTTACTTTTTCTAAAATTTCCCAAAAGGTTTGTTCATTCATTTTTATAGGCCAACTAGTAAGTGAAAACAAATTTTACCATTTAATTCAACTATAGTTAATTTCTTATAATTTACGTTATGTTAAATTACTGTGTTTATATACTTAAGAGCACTCTGGGTTAAAAACTTTAGTTTACATAGCTTCTCTAAATTATGTTTAATACTATACATTATATATAGTCAATTATTTGTTTGCGTTAGTTTTAATCTTATTTTCACATGCTTAAGTGAGTTTATGTTGTACACATGTGTATTATTTTGTGTGAAAGATGAGTAGTTTTGTACGTAATGCTTGTAATGTCCAATACTGTCTAGTATTGGACATTACACATAAATTAGCTTAACAGAGGCTCTCCTTCGGCATAATGAAAAGCCAACAGTTCTGAAGTTGTTTCGTTTTGGGATATGCCACATGCAAACTGAATCGTCCCGAGTTCATCAGAGTCTAGTTTGTTTAAGTCAGGCTACTTTACCTACTCTCTTAAATTATCATAGAAGTCAACTTTATATTGAGTTGGTCAAATATATCTAATAGAAGACTATAAGCGTAGATTAGTAAACCAAATAATTCACTCTAAAGTTGTGTTTTAACAGTATCAACATTGTCCTTGTATCATTTGTAATTTAGGCAATTAAGCGCAGCTCTTTCGTAGAAATTTATGCTGCTTCAAGATAACTAATTGCTGTCATAGCACAAAGTGAATCATGGGGCCGTTCGTAATTAGAGATAGCTAACCCCTCTTCTGTGATTTCACGTACTTCTTGCAGTGATTCAAACAAGTATAAATCTAGTGCTTCTACACGGTAACTTCGGCTAAACCTTACAACAAAACTATTTTGAAAACGACTACCAAGTTCTATAAACTCAAGCTTGATGTTTTTCCATAGCCCAAGCTTCTAAAATGGTCGAAGTAAACTCTGGGCTATTTTCTATTCTAATTTGCATTGATTTACCGCGCCATGCAATGATCGGTTTTGTTTCTGAATCACCCTTTCACCAGTTAAACTAGTATCAACTTCAATCGCTAATGCTTGTCGATTGAAGTCATCGAGCATATTTAATGTTCGCAAGCGATGTCCATAGCTTAGTGCATCACTCATAAATTCCATTCACCAAGATTCATTATGTTGCAGTGTGACCCTTAATGGTTTTGACGCTCTTATTGGTATTCGGAGTTTTCCTTTATTTCTTAAAATGTTGTTAATTTGTTCAACTCGCTTCTTATTCCAAGGTTTCCCCTAATTGCGTAGCCTTTTAATTAGTTTGCGTAGCCCCCATCATTGGTGACGTTCAACCAATGCTAGCAATGCATCTATAACCTCATCATCTGATGACCGTTTATGTTTTTAATAAAATACTGAGCGGCTTAGCCCTACCACTTCACAAGCAAAGCAACGCTGACGTTAAACTGAGATTCTAAGTGTACAACTCAAGCTCTGTGCCTACTTATCTTTACAGTTTGTTTGAACGATATCCTAAAGCATCGAATGATTTAATCTTAGAATTTCGAAGATATCTTTTAGCTAACGATTTCCTTTTCAAGTTATTTGAGGCGTTTAACCTCAGACGCTTCTATACAGCCATACTTTGAGCGCCACTTGTAGAAGCTATTCTGGCCAATGCCATATTTACGGCACACTTCAGGGACGGGAACGCCAGACTCAGCTTCTTTGATCATTCTGACAATTTGAGTTTCAGTGAACTTACTTTTTCTCGTGGTAAATTTTCCTATTTTAGTTAATGGAAAATTCTACTTATGAACTGTTTCACTTTTTGAGGGAGTTACATACGCATGCTACGTAAACAAATCCACTCAATGCATCGACGTAATTGAATTAGGCAGCCCAAAGATGATTAAGCTGCTTAATAATAAATTGATGGTTAACTGAATAATCCATCGGTGTATCTTGATGCTCATTTGATATCACTATATTAGGAGAGATAAGAACACAGTGAACTATCGGCGATAGATCGAACCTATTATTTTTCCGATTCTTTTTTTTTGTTTTCTAACTTCTTTCTTGTGAAGCATTCTTGCTTTCCCTAAACGAGGGCTAGCTATTGCGGTAAGCATGTATAAATCTTTACTATAATTTTCGACTGCCTTAAGTCTTGCATCCATTGTTAAAGAAGGTAAAAAGAAATCTTCAATATCAGCAAAATGATTGTATATAAGCGTGAGATCTACTTGTTGAGGATATAGCTTATCTGCACACCAACAATCTATGTTAATGTTAATTGATTTACTGATTAAACTTGAAGGCTTAACCTTAAACGAACCTTTCTTTAAAAGTGGGTGTATAACTTGGATTTCTGCAGAATTAAAAATGTACTTGATTACATCTGCAGTTTCCAATTTAATACTACTATTTTCAACGGTATAAGAATCTATAACACTTCCATCTGTATTTACTACGAGAAGTAATTGATTATGATAAACATCATTTGTTACTATTTTAATTGTGGTTTTAAAGAAAAAAACATAGCATCCTACTGCTAGAATTAATAAAGCTAATGCTTTGTTTCTTTCTTTAATATTTACTTTTATTCTCATTTGATATCAGAAAATACTTTTATTATTAAATTTTGTTCTGATACAGCATTCAAACTTTGATCTTTTAAAATAACCTTCATATTAAAATCTGCATCTTTAAAGTTGTTACTTGCGGTAATATCTAAATGGATTCTATAAGTCATATCATCTATTTCTTCAAAATCATAATAATCAATATCTAAACCATCGGGCATATCGAACTCAAGGCTAGCATCTCTTATTTTACCGCTTAAATCTCTAGAAACTTTTATGTCTATTTGAGAAGTCGCTTTCCGCCATTTATTCAACTTAATTTCACTTATATTTGGAATGATAATTGTCAAAATACGACTCTGTAACTGCCCACTATATTCAGCTGTTACCAATATGTTATGCATGCCTTCAGCAAGAGACATGTGATGTGTAAACTCGCCCATAGAATTTAAACTTACATTCTTGCCTTGAATACGAACTCTTGCATTTGCTTCGTTAACTTTTCCATTTATTGAAATATTGTTAGATGTAATTATCTGTTCATTATTAGGGCTAGATATTTCTAAAATTAATGGTGTTGGTTTATCGTCATAAACGGAAATCAATAAAGGGATCTGCTTTGTAGTTATTACATCGCCATTTCCACCTTTTAACACAATAGTTAAAGTCGCCTCATGCATATTTACAGGAACATTATTTTCTGAGATAAATTTAAATTCAAAAGCTCCATTTGTTCCATTGCAAAATACGTTTGTCATTTCAAAAGAAACTCCTTCTGGCAGATTGCTCATATGGTAAGTATAAGATTTAAGTAATGCCATTTCTTCACTTGTAACTTCAACAATGGCTGTCTCTAACTCACTTTCGTTACCTCTGACAAGTTTTATTATCTTCCTGTTAGCAAGGTCACTGATATGTATAGTTCTTGTCTTTTGTATTTGTTCGGAGCCTGAAGTAGCTAAAATAGTTAAGTTATGAACACCTATAGGTAATTCAAACTCAACAGAAAACTCTCCCGTAGGTTTAACTGTTGCAATATATCCATTTACGGAAACCTCAGCATCCGATTTAGATACAACACCAGTTACACGGATAAGATTTTGATCAAAAGTATAATGTTCGAGTGGATAGTTGACATTAAAATCTAAACTGTGCTTTAAAACTTTTACATTCAGTGTTTTAGAAGTAGTAGAATAACCATTATTTGCATTTAAAAGTATCTGTTGGTTACCTTCAGCAAGAAATAACTGAGTTTCAAATTTACCTTTATCATCAACTAAAACTTTTAGGTCATTAACAGACACATTTGCCAAAGGGTCACTGACAATCCCAGATAATTTAACTGATGATTCATTTAAGGTTGCCCCCATACTAGGACTTACAATAGCTAATTCAAGGCCATTTGTTAATACATTAACTTGATAAGTAGTTTTATATGATTGGTCTAAATTTTCAGCTTTAACAATGATTTGATTATAACCGTTTATTAAATTCAAAATATGAGAAAAATGACCATTTGAATTTACTAAAACAGGCTCGCTATTAATTTCTAGTTGAACTTTAGGATCATTAACAAAACCTTCTACATTATAGGTCAAACTTGGAATTTTCATATCCTGTAATAAGTTACTAAATGTAATTTTTAATGGAGAAGTATTAACAAATACAATAATTTCATAAAGACCATGATAGAATTGTTCACCATTACCATCGTATAAAGTAACATCTAACGGAATAACATACTTACCAGAAGGAACATTTTCATCTACATGTACTTCATAATCTAGTATCAATGGATTACTAGGCCCCCCACGCCGAGCACTGACTATTCTGAGCCACATTCCATCTACTAATCTCTCCGGCATATAAGTACTGTAACGGAGATTTGAAGGTATAGAGATACTAGGCACAATAATGTTAAGGGAATTGTTACTATAATTATTAGATTTAACTTCAATCTGAGATTGAACTTCAGAAGGAGTTGTTTTCAGAATGTAGACCGTTTTTTTATCTTCTCCTAAAGCATTTTTTGCAATAATTTCGAAAGTATTTAAGCCCTCATTTAATTCAATGAATTTTGAAAAATGACCGAAATCATTTGAATCCATAATTAACCCGTTCACAGTAACGTAAGCATTTCCATCATCAACTTTAAATCCTAAGGTATATTCTGAACGCGTAGTAACTTGACTTACTGGTTGTCGAAGAATAATTTTTGGTGCTGTGAGTTCTACAGAGAAATTTATAACCTTTTCTGTAATGCCAGCACTGTTTTTAGCGGTAATAATTAATTGATGTGACCCTACAGAAAAATCTTTACTAAAATTTATATCTGAACTTAAAAGGCTAACTTTTTCACCATTAACTAGTAATTCATCAATTGGTATAGATGTATCATAAGTTCCCCAAATGTTCACAAACCTGGTATCGTCATTATAAACACTGAATTTCTCATTATTTTTAGGTGAATTTATGACAAATGATGGACGAGGCATCTCAGCTCTGTTAATTGTAAAAACTTTCTCCGAAACATGCTCGTTTAAAGATGATTTAGCACGAACAACTATTTTATTACTACCTATTTTTAATGGCATTTTGTATTGATGGGTCATTTTATAAGGTGAAACAGCTACTGAATCTTCAAGAATTTGCTTTTTAGCAAGTTCCCCATTTACATAAACGTCTGAAAACTGGTCATTACTGGTAATGATTTCCAACATTACTTCTTGGTGATATGTTGTGCTTCCGTTAAGTGGAGATAATAACTCTATTTCAGGAGTTATATTATTATTTTTTAAGACATCAATGTATGCGACATAATTTCTTCTGTCTCTCCTGATATAATCATCAGGAAAGTCTATTGGCCTACTAACCATCTCAGAACCAGCCGTTGCTCCTCCATTTTTAGACCATAAGTTGAAAGATATATTTCCGGTGTATATTCCGTGATCATTGCTCTGTGAATTCATTTGATATCTTGATTTCATATTAATCTTATCAAGATCTTTGCTTACATTCCCACTTCCTTTAATAATGTTTTTTTCGAATAAAGCGATTATAGGCTCTTCTTTATAATCGTTAAATTCTTGCCCTGAAATCAAAGTATAAAGAAATGGTTCATAATCAAATGATATTTTTTTGGTTATAAAATTATCAAATTCATCATAAATGATTAGTTCATAGTCAGTTTGGTATAAATGAAGACTAGTACGTGATAAAAAGTAGTCATTTGAGCCATTAGCAATTTCAAGTTGCTCTACTTTAATCGGTCTTCCATTGAGTGTAGCTTTGTGAGGTTTGAAATTAACAACAGAAGCAATTAACTTTGTTTGATATGTTCTTATTTTTTGACCAGGATAATAATTCCATAAAAATATTTTCGGTTCTCTATTTATTTCTTCATATTTTACTACATAGTCTAATGATTGATTGAAAATAACATTATTTTTTGAGTTATAAATATTTATAAGACCAGTAACTTTATTTGTATCATTCTCTTTAACCATTTCCTGAAATATTTCGTAAGAAAATTCAACAATAACTGTCCTACGAGAGAGTTCATCGAGGCCTAAATCCTCAATAATTGCACCATCCATCATC
Source organism: uncultured Pseudoalteromonas sp. (assembly GCA_964479805.1). Classification (GTDB taxonomy): domain Bacteria; phylum Pseudomonadota; class Gammaproteobacteria; order Enterobacterales; family Alteromonadaceae; genus Pseudoalteromonas. The sequence continues at coordinate 9,000 of CAYZOE010000039.1, forward strand.
CTTCCATAAGCTCCATCATTATGTGAACTATTTTTTATAGAAGGTGCTTGAAATAGCCTAGAGCGCATTCTCGGGAATGTTGGATTAAACTCAATAATATTCATTTTATTAAGAACATCATCTGGTAAAGTTAAAGTCAAACTCACTTTATCTTTATCTAAAATCTTAAAATTCAGTGTTTTTCTATCGAATAATACAACTGTAGTGAGCTTTTCAATTGTTCCATCTTCGTACTCAATTTCTGCAGTAATTGTATTTCGACCTTCTCTTAGTTTTCTTCCATTCACTATGCGCAAAAGAAGATTGCTATCACCATTATTAGATTCTTGATATGAATCCCAATTTATCTCCCAATCTCCATTATTTACTCTAGCTCTTTTAAAAGGGGCTTCTACCCTTAGTTCAAGTTGAGGCAAAGAAGTAAAGAGTTTCTCTCGATCAACTAAATTAGTAAAACGCGCGGTATAATTTTTTCCAAATAAATTTAGAGGATACTGAACTACTTTATTATTATACTCAGCAGTAACAATAATTTGATTTTTTCCTTTACTAATAGGTAAGTCAACTTCAAAAGTTTTACCAACCTTATTTGCTATTTTATTATTAACTTTTACGATTGCTTCTGGATTCGAAATTCTTCCTTTTAGAGTAATACTGTTACTGCCTACATTTTGGTTATGACTATGCGAAATAACATGAATTGAAACATCGTTTTCAACTACATAATCTAATCTTATAACCTCAGAACTAGTAGTTATATTATTATCGGAATCTTTTCTAGTTATTTCGAAATTTAAATAATTACGACCAGATTTTAAAGTTATAGGAAAATCAAAATACCCAGCCACAGTATCGATCGGTTGACCATTAAGAGTTAAGCTTTCGGCCTCAATTAAATATCCTTGAATTTTGTGATCTGGTTGGGAAACTACTTGTCCATCTTCATGAGAAGTAATGACTAGAGACCCTCCCCCATTTTCTTTAAGCAAATCTATACTTAACCAAGATTCTTCTAGGAAACTTGAATCACCTTTTTTATTATAAACTTTAATAGGGATTGCAAATTGATGATTACCAAATTCAAGGTTAGTAGATAAAGCAGAGAACTCGAAACGCTGTCCTTGGTAATCATCACCTCTTAAACGATGTTTAAATTCAGCTTTAAAACCTACTTGCTCTAGATCAGGAAATCTATCAAACCAAACTGAAGCTTCGAAAGGTTCATTGTTACTTAAATATTTTATGTATTTAGGATTAGAAAAATAGACAGTTGGACCAAAAGACCAAGAAGAATGAAAATCAACGTCGATAGCATCATCAGCAAAGAGAGTTATGTTTTGAGGTTCGGTATGTATTTCAATTATTTTTTCAGTTGTAACCCCGTGTTCACCCAAAGCCTTAACTCTAAGTTTATTAATACCCCTTTTTAATTCAACAGGGTAAGCCATAAACATACCATCTTTTAAAATGCTCTGGACTCCATTAACATAAACACTATGAGCTCTTTCAAATGTTCCTGCTACAGTTATTGATTTCGAGAATAATCTATCGTTATTTTCGTGAGATATAATTTCGAATTCTGGCGGTATTACATACTTTATAACTAAGTCGTGTGAAATACTTCTTCCATTACTGTCTCTACCTCTAATTGATATGAGGTTGTCACCCTCTAATAAGGTTATTTTTCCAGAGTTAAAAAGACCTCCATTTATAGGTACGGCATGTCCGTTTATCATCAGTACGCCAGTTTGAGTATCAATACTGCCATTTAAAAATAACTCAGAGTCAGAAACAATATTCAATTCATCTTGATTTTTAATTAAAATACCATTTTCTGATGAAGGTGGTGGATCAATATTGAAATCTGTCATGGCATCAATAATATAGCCAGCTGTTGACTGAATGAAAAAGTCATCTCCAGTAATAACCCCATCAAAAAAAGCCGCTGTTTGAAATAGGCCTGTTGAAGGATCAATTGCAGTTATTGATTTTATTTTTTCAGGGCCATACTTTTTTAGAATTTTAAAAGATGAAATATTGGTTACTCTACATGGTAAAGAAGTATAATTTTTACCGAATTCTAATTTAATAGTCTCACAATTATTTTCATTTGAAGTAATAACACTTTTAGCGTTAATAGCTTCAATTTGCACTGCTTGATTTTTAAGAAGATCGAAGTTTTCGCCAGTCCATTCTTCACCATCCAAATAGTATTCTTTTGCAATTTCTCCTGAATTATTAAAGATTGTTAAACGAGAAATATATTCTTTACCACCTAATGCTTCTATAAGACCTGAAGCTGTAGGTTTATCTAAAAGAAAAGTTGGATAATAAATTAAATTCCTACCTTTCCCTAAACGTATATTAGGAATAAATACAGGTGTTCCTTCTTTACTTTCATGAGAATTACTAAATCCATCATTATCAAAGTCAGCATCACCATCACTTGTCGAAGCTGACCAAGAAAAAGCATTATTCGGATCAGTGAAAAGTTCATTAATTTCTACATCATTCGTAAGTCCGTCACCATCAATGTCTTCATCACATGCATCTCCATAAGCGTCACCATCAATATTATTTTGGTTTTCATTGTGAACTGCAGGGCAATTATCACTAGCATTTAATATACCATCACCATCCAAATCTTGAGGTGTGATATCACATGCATCACCAATGCCGTCAAGGTCTATGTCTAATTGGTTTAAATTAGGAACATATTGACAGTTATCGTTCTTTTTGAAGGCTTTCCCTGACTGAAGTAAATTTATTAGTCTTGTCCGTTCTAAACTACTGTATTGTTTGAATGCAGAGCCATCTTCAGATGTCAAAAATAGAGTACGTCCATTTTTTGGAATGTGCGTTGGTAAACGCATGTTAATAGTTTCATTGTTCGTTTCCACTTGAAGTTGACTTTTAGGTTGGTTGATTATTACACAGTTGCAACTTTCAGCATCGATTACTGTAATTAATTGGCCAACTTTTACGAAGTTTTCGTGCGTTAATTGGTACTTTTTAAATTTATGCAAAAAAAGATCAAATTCGCCCAACAAAATTTGTTCTTTTAAGTCTAAGGTTTGTTTAAAGAAAAGTACTTTTGCCTTTGAGTTTGTAGCATATTCAAGATTTAAATTACGTACCGATGTAATATCATTTAGCAAAGCAGCTGTATCAGATACTTCACCTTCCTGTTTATAATCTGAGACAGTATCATTGTCATCATCTTCATCGCATAAATCGCCTAAACCATCTCCATCATTATCTTCTTGTTTTATATTTGATATAAATGGGCAGTTATCAGCTATATCACCAATCAAATCATTATCAGTATCTGTTTGTTCTGTATTTGGGATTAACGGAGCATTATCTTTATGATCTTCCACCCCATCATTATCATCATCTTCATCACAGGAATTTCCTATTCCATCAAGATCTGTGTCTTCTTGCTTCGGGTTAGAAAGCGCGGGGCAATTATCATTTTTATCGGCAATACCATCGTTATCTTTGTCAGCAAAAGGTGGGTGGACTTGCGAATCTTTAGGATCATATCCATTTCTAACTTCATCTGCATCTGAGAAAGTGTCACCATCACTATCTGTTGATAAGGCATCTGTTTTGTAGACTTTTAACTCTTGATAATCTGAAAGCCCATCATTATCTGTATCCGAAGTAAGAGCAGAAGTTCCCGCAATCTTTATTTCTTGATAGTCATTTATGCCATCTTGGTCAGTATCAGCAAGATTAGAGCTAGTACCTAACCTAAACTCTTCTATGTTTGTTAAGCCGTCTAAATCAGCATCTAATAAAGAGTCATTTTGATTAACATTCAGTCCATTTTTAATTTCATACCAATCAGGTATTCCGTCTAAATCTGTATCCTTTGATGTTTCAAGGGTTATAATTTCTGGAACTATTTGCAAACGTCCCAAGTTAGAATTTTCAGGTAATGTAAAGGTAAATTCGCTTAACCCATGGCTTATGCGCTTTCCTATCTCGACTTTCGGCATTTTTAGTGATAGATGCTTTTCAGAGCTTCCAACATTTGAAAGACTTATAGCAGCCATATTTTCAGGTAATGAATCGCCAACCACATGTGAAAGAGGGTATGCAGCACCAGGAAAACTAAAGTAAATTAATTCACCTTTGGTACTTTGTTCACTTTGTCTTTGAATATAAGCAGCTAAAGTATCATTCAGCACTATATTCTCTCTATCCATTGTCTTTACATGAAATAGAGGACCAGTACTCGGTAATAAACGACTTGTACCATTTAGTTTATCTTGTTCAATTTGGAAGTAATAATGCGTATTTGGCTCTAAACCATGTACTCGAGTTCTGAATAAGCCTCGTTCAAGCATCATCTGGTTTAACTTTTCATCAGTTGCGTAAATAAACTGTGGAGTTTTAACGACGCTGTTAACTAAATTCTTACCTTTGGGATCTAAATATATATTTAAGATCGAATTACTATTAGAAGTTGCCGACCAAGAAACAATAAATGAACGAGTTTGAACGTCAGAAACAATAACGCTAGAGTCATAAAGCTCTGAAGCTAAACAATTAAATGCGCTTATCCAAATTAATAATACTGATAATAAAATTTTAGCTCTCATTATATTTTAGTCCTGGCATTTAATTGATGATGGATAAACGAATGTACATTTTACCTCTGTGCTGCTGTTACCAGCTTGATCAGAAATTACCAAAGAAAAGGTGTTTTCTCCGTCAGTTAATTCTGAAGCTTTAGGCTCATATATTAGTTGCAAGTGCTGAGGACTACTTTCAAGTATATGCTCATCAATCTCCGATATTTTGTGATAGTCTAACCAAAGTTGAGCAAAGTTAGGGGCACTATTTAGTTTAAATCTTTCTTGAATATTTTTTCCATCGACAACGCTTCCATCTGGTAAGGAAATTTTTAATGTATCTAAATCAATTCCACTAATAGTCCTCATACCAGGGTATATACTAGTGTCTGAGTTATTACCGAGAAAGAGGTCTTCAACCGAAAACGACATGCTTATTGGTTCAGGGTATGCTAAAGCAAAACCGGTAAGATTTTTAATTTGTGTTTCTTTTGCAACATTCCAAAGCACTCCCCAATTATGCTGAGTTTTTGATGTGCCAACAAATATTCCATGTGTATAACTAGGTATAACAGCCTTTATTATTACTGGTCTTCTATTATAAAAGTCACCAATATTATCCACTTTAACTTTCCCAACTCTCTCCCTATAAGAGCGACCTTGAAGTTCTCCATCACAAAAAATAGGTTCTTTGCTCTCAACACAAGTTAAACGCTGGCTTTCTGGTCGTAGCTCAGTGCCTAAATCATCTTGGTTTAGAAGGCTAAAGTTAATATTTTCACCTTTTTGAACTGTTTGCATCAACTTGCTGAAGTCTTTTATGTTTGTTATGTCATTGTAAACAGTCATGTTTACAGGCCCTTGCCAGCCATACCCTTCTATGGTCTGATCATTATGAAGCTTATAAACATCACTCCAATTTGCCTTGAAGGGAACAGTTGGGAACGTATGTTTAGAAAGGTCACGCATGAATGCATGGGGCTTGAATGTGAAAGCTTCATTCAATGGCTGTCCTACGAGACCATTCTTAATAGATTCTGAGGCAAGTAGGACAGGACCCATATCGACGTCTAAACTGAATACAATTTCACTATCATTAACAGCCAATACAACTTCATAAGTCTCAGCTAAACCTTCTGTATCACTGTTACCAAACTCATCTATTGTTGGTATCACACCACCTACATGAATAGAGCCTAGCCAAACTCCTCTCTCATTTGTTTGGTAATTAGTTATGGGAGCACCGTGAATACGTCCAGGTAGTATCTCAATACCAGAATCAATTTGTGGTGATAAAACTTTCACTTCTGCATTTTCTACAGGATTACCATACTCATCAGAGGCTTGTAGTCCAATTTTATTATATGAAAGAGTATATAGCGTTACTTGGAAATCACTTATTCGGCTCGGAGTGAGGTTTACAACCTCACCTGCTTTTACATGAGCTGTGAATATCACTGGTGCTGACTGTCCAGGTACAGACATCATTACAACTTGTGGAAGAGGAATCAGTGGCTGAGACAAGTCAGTTGGATCTGTATTTAAAAACAATTTTTCACCTAACTTATGAAATACTTCAACAGTTCCATTGATGTCAGTGGTCATTTGAATAGTTTCTTTGGTCGTTTCACCAGACTGCTCACCTAGTCGTCCATCTCCGGTAATTACATGCCATTCCATAGCAACCCCTTCAACGCCATTTCCATCAGCATCTAAGAAGGTTACTCGCCAAGGTTCTGGTAATTCAGCTCCTACAGGGCATTTATCTCCACAGTCTTGTTCTGTTCTCTCAATTACAACCCTTGCTATTGGAGTATCAATAACCTTTACCTTCAGAGTAATAGGTTTAATATCAGGAATACTTGGTACCCTTACTAATAACTCAGTGTCTTGTGTAAGATCTGGAGCCGCGACTTTTGCCGCAACTAAACCATAGGAATCAGTTTTGATTGTTGTTACATGAACCTCAGTGGAAACACTACCACTATCGTTAATTGCATTGAAAGTTTGCCCTGAATTATTCTTTTTTATTATGCTTTTTGATGCAATCTTTGCTTGGTTTGGAAGTTGAGAAATCACAACATCGGCATTTGAAACAGGCTGACCTCTTCGGTCTGTTACTAACAATAAGATAGGTTGCTGTAATTCTGTTCCTTTTACAGCTGTCTGTAGATCACCTAATAATACAGACGTTCTAGCAGCTTCTTGAGGTGCACTTATATCGATAGATAGATTGTATGCCCCAACACTTTGAGCAGATATAACAATAGTATAAATACCAGTTTCTTTAATATTAAAGTTCTGCAAACTGACAGTGCTATTCGGGTTTGAGGCAATATTTTTGGCTATTAATCCGCCTTTTGGATTCAAAAGCTCTAAGCCAAGTTTAGGTTCACTAGCAACAGAGGTTAGTTGCACATTAATTCTTGAACCAGCTAAAGCTACAAAAGTGTATATATCTTGTTCTCCTAAGGATTGAATCAAGCCATTCACAGACATACCAGATAATAACTGTTCTACTTCACTCGATTTCTCATCCATCACGGTCGGAGTAATTTTAAGCAAAACTTCATTACTTTTTAGCTCATTGTTTGTTACTGATAATTTGTAATTACCTGGTACAAAATCTTTAGGTACTTGAACTAGTAGTTTATTGTGTGAGGCACTTTGCACTGAAAGCCGGATACCACCTAATGAAACGATATTCTCTTCTCTATCGGCAATAAACCCTTGTCCACTTATTAAGACATAATCCATTGGTAAAGCTATACCCGGAGATACGTAATTAATTATCGGGGGAGTAATCTCTTTTTTTGATAGCTTAAAATTGCCATTATTCACTAACATTCTTATTTCAATAGCACTACCATGAGTGATAAGGAATTTATCCCCTTCTATACTCTCGTTCGAGTAACGAGTCTCCAGAAACTTTTTATTTAAAGAATCATAATAGCGTATACTTTCAACCTGCTGATTACTTCCTAAAGATTCGAGAAATTGATAAGAGTCAAAGCTTGCAGGTGGACAAGTTACATTTACAAGATTCAGGCCTTTCCTTAATGTAAACTCATGGCAATAAGTAACGCCAGGAAATATAAGTTCACCATCAGTCTCGCTTGTAACTAAGTAACCTTCGCCTTCTTGAATATCGAAAACGATACCTTGAGGTTTTCCGTCAAGCATAAAGGTGAATTCAAAACCACCTGTTTCAGGATTAAACCTCTCAATTCTATTAACATCTATATAATTAGATAATTGCTGTAGCAAATCGTAAGAATTTAGTCCGAATGGTATTTTTTGTGGGTAGCCAAAATAATTCAGACCTTTTTTAAGTGGAAACTTAAAATTGCTGTTGTCTTTTTGATTGATATAAAAGTCTATATTCTCAATCTTAGCATCTGCATTAACTTTGAATAGTTTAGGTTCTTCTGTTCCTTCCTCATAAGAAGATTCATCCGCATCATAAAACTCACGGTCGAAAAAAGTAGTACTAGGTACATTGATTAAGTCTGTTAAATTTTCAGCTTCAAGCCCAACGTGAGAAGCATCCAGTGGTTCAATTTGTAAAAAGTATTGGCCAATGGGTAAATATAAACGGTATTTACCAGATTCATAGCTATACGTTCCAACCACTTTTTCAAATGTTTCTGTATCAACAGCATATACGTGTGCTCCGCGCACAGATTTACCGGTGACACCATCAATCACACTACCTGTAATTTCGCCATAGCGTGATTTTGCATCTTCTTTTCCCATATAGCTTGCCAAGGTAGCTATATCATCTGTCTTTAGATAAGAACCGCGCTCTAAATCAGGATCAGTTATAGGATACATAATCGTTTGTTCAATCGAACTATGGTCTAGACCCAAGCAATGCCCTATTTCATGCAAGGCAATATTATGGATTAATTCAGGCGAAAATGTTTTTGAGCCATCAAAAAAGATATCTGCATCAAAAATAGTACCAGCCGGATAAACACCAGATGGAAGATCAGCAATACCATCCCCATCAAGGTCATTATTTTGCTCAGTCACAGTGATGTCATTATAAAAAAAGGCTGTCGAGCATACTGCTAAAACACTTTTTGAAAATTCAATGTCAGAATTGACAAACGAAATATTATTTATACCGTCAATATTAGGGGATAACTTGCTACCAATTCCCCCTCCCGCTTCCATTGTTTTGCCGCTATATATAAACTCTACATGGCTGTCAGGTAAACTCTGCCATGCTTGGAAAGCCTGTTTTAATTGCTTTTCTAAAGTTTGAAACTCAACCGATGAATAACCGTCTTCATTTAAATGCCATTTGTATGGCAAGTTATTTTGGTGCCAACGAAGTGGTACCACTTGCTCTGATTCATTAGTTATTAAAAGAGGGCTACCAGCGAGCACGGGCAATGCTGCCAATATAAACAGTCGGCACATCCAATTTGCAATTTTCATGAAGTTTGATCTTTTTGTTAGTTTTTACAGTCGCGGCTTAATGAGAGTTTTTGAAGTTCTGATTGCGTTACGCTTTTAAATAATTTAATACCTTCAGCTATTGGCATACTTAATTCGCATATGGCATAAAGTTCATAGCTTTTGGTTTCATTATCATTCAGTAACGAAGAAATTGTTATTGGCATCTCAACTTGATGAACATTCGGATCCCACCATGTTGTTATGAATAGATTTTCCGTAATATCTTTAGTTGTTTCTTTTTCAAGTACAAAGTTAGCTAAATTGAATAAGCTGTATTCAGATCGCGTTGTCGTCGCAATCGGAAACTGAGCTAATTCAGGCAATGCTAAAAAATGTAAACCTTCTGAGGGGGTAGAGTGAGGTACTACTACATATGGTAAGTTTTCACTCAAACGCATTTGCTCAGGTGATACAAAAATTAGATCTATTTCCTTATCAGAAAAGCTCTTTAGTAATTGCTCTGATTCATGCTTATCAACTGAAACATAAGCATGAAAACCCCCTTGTAGGTCTTCATTTAATACTTGAGGGGATTCAAATCTAACTTCACTACTTTTGTTTGTAACATTATATTGTAAATAATTAGCAAATCCAGGCCAAGCAACACTCAAATTCAAACCACAGAAAAGCAGGACATAAAACCTAATCACTTCTAATTACTCCTTTGTGCAGTGTTATTAACATTGCTCATATTTGCCTTTGTATTATTGGTACTCTCAGATACAGATCTTACAATCACGTTTGGTTGCTGTTTAATACTTTTAATACCAGTTGCTCCAAGTGCAATATTCTTCGCATCCAATCGTGTAATCGCAAAACGTTTACTGAAGTTAACTTTGTTAACCTTTCTATGAGCAAAGTCGATAGTTTTAGCTGAAGACCGTTGAATCTTTGTTTTTTTCTTAAGCTTGGGTTTTGATAACTTAACTACAGCAGAAGGTTTTTCATCCATTTTAGGGCTAGCATATACAGGCTGATCTTGCATTAATATTTCTAGATTTCTTATTTTATTGTTTTGTTTCGCATAAACCTGTTCACAAAAGCTAAATAAACTCAAAATTATAAGTATTCTACTCACCATTGTTTATTTCCTTTGATGGATTAGCTTTAATAAGTTGCTTTATTTTTGTTTTAGCATAAGTCAATGTTAAGGCTTGATTTTTTAACACAACCTGATTGACGGCAAAATCGTTTTTAGAGTTACTGGCCTTATCATTAGATGACACTTTCAACATATTAAAGGAGGGTAAAGTGACTAAATCTGTACCAACGCCGTGCAAACGAATTACCGAGTCACCACCGTGAACTAACCTTTGATAACCGTCATTTCTTGTTTGCGTAAAGAATATTGCTTCGTCTCCTTCACTCAAAGTAACCTGGTGAGATATAGACTGAGAAATAATAACTTTTAAGGTTGGGTGCTCAGCTTTACCACCCGATTGCGCAATGAATAATTCCGTCTTAGGTAAAGCGTTATTCACTGAGGCTATTAGGTCATCTCGTACCATAATACGGTAAAGGGTGAATATTTTACCTCCTCGCCATTCGCTGCTTTTTGACATAACTCGTCCTTGAACAATATTATCTGCTAAGTTGATTTGCTCTTTAAATTCATTTGCAGCTAGTGCGAAATTATGAGTCGCGAAAGTCATGAATAAAATGAAAAATTTTTTCATAGTTTAGTTCTCCTTAACACTGGGCTCACTAATGCCTCTTTTAACTTCTAACTTAACTTCAGGCTTACCACTGTCGAATAAAATAATGTGATTTTTGTCATAACCAGGGTGGTACGCGAAAGCCCCCGTTTTATTGGCTATATCTCCAAACATTTTGCCTGGTTGAGTTGTATCAGTGTGCCAAAAATACTGACTTTCTTTTGCGGTATAACTATCTGAACCGCTACCGTAGATTGTATATTTTTCACCTGAACGTTTTGCAAACTTTCTTGCTGGGCTATTCGGTGTCGCATCTAACAAGGCACCATGGTTCAAATTACTACTCGGTTTTCCGTCAAGGTCACGGTGTTTGTTTAAATCTGCGGCTTTTACAAGTAAAGTTACTCGGCCATTCAAGCCTTCATTAAATAAATTTTCTAAGGCGGAAGAAGGTATAGATATCTCCCAGCAGTTACTTTTAAGACTATCAAGTGACCCTACAGTAAAGCATCCTTCAATATGAGAGGAAGTCAAAATAGCTGATTCATACTCATTCTCACCCAAGATCGCCTCTCTGCCATTAAGAGCAAAACCGATAGAAAACTCACTATCAATATGATGCGGGTTTCGGATTACTTCATTAAATTTTAGGTTAATAGTTAATGATTGAGCTTGAGTTGCAAAAGCCAAATGCGGTATGGTTTGCACTTTGTACCTCTCGGATACAAAGTAGAAACTTTCATAAGCGTGCTCATCAGGGCCATTCTCATGTGTCATTTCGAAATTGCCTTGTTTATTGATTTCACCTTGCCATTTCATTCCATATTTTTTCTGTCCACCTTGCACAACTTCGACTTGTTCTAAGTATGGTGGTAAATTAGCAACATCGTAAAAATAGTGACTATAACCGACTAAAAAATCCAAAGAGTAAGGAATTATTTTTTCTGCAAATCTCTCCAATAAGCTATCGCCTTCATAGCAGCGAAGCGCTGTTATAGACCAATCAGTACAGGTTTGAACTAGTGGGTTTTCTTCAGAATATGGTTTTGTGATATCTTTCCTAAGATAAACTGGTCTTAGCAACATTTCCCCAGGTAGAATCTCTTTTCCACTTTCTCCACTCTGATAGTCAACGCCTTTCATGGTTTGCTCAATATAATAATAACCACTTGGGCCGCCAAATAAGCTTGCATCCCACCAATCAGCGAGAAGAGAATTAGCAGTACCAGAATATCGGAATCTTTGAAGGTTGAAGCTACCACTTGCATCATCAACCTTTGCTGATGCGTGCATAAGTTCATAACCCGGCAAAGTTAATCTAAATGCTATATTTCTTCTCAGCCCACATGCGTTCAAACTAGGCCCTTCAGGACGCTCAAAATCACTTAATTGACCAAAGTAAAACATCTTACTTAATTCTCCTTGACCACATAACCTACTAGCACCTGCATAGGACTCGATGTTTTTTGAGTTGTCAGAGTTCCAAAAATTATCAGCTACGGCTAAAGGGTCAGTAAAAAGGGTATGTAAAATAACAAGTGCATGACTTTCTAGCTCGTCCTGTTGAGTGAGTTCAGCTTTAAAAAGTGCTACGTTATATACGCCGCGAGATAAATTATTTGGGTCTAAATAATTATTTAAGTTTTGATAAACACTCGGATCTGATTTGCGCCCCCAAATCTGGCCTGCATTACTAATGATTTTAGCTTTTCCAAATTGATTAAACCAAATATCTACTTCTTTTTCGGTATTAAAGTTATAAATTTTATTTGGAATATAATGGGCTTCATAATCATCCCTTTCTCCCAATATTCTAGGTGCTACAGTGAGGTGTGCATCACCACTGACATGTGCTATTGATGACATATCTTCAGCATGATGAAGGGCATGACCAAACAACCACATGGCTTTTGCACCACTTAATTGACGGCCATGTTTTTCTATTGACCATATTTGACTGGGTGACAATCTCTTTAAGTCGTCAATCGTATTTAGGTAACCCATTAAAGCAACTGAAGTATTAAAAAAACGACCCGCTGCTATTTCGCTGGGTTCTAATTGACCGTACATACCTGCCAAGCTATCAAGAGCATTACTCATTTTTATTACATTCAGCAAAAAAGTGATGTATTTATTAGGTGCGATTATTCCATCACTGAAATCTTGTACTGATAAAGGAATGCCAGAATACGCGTGTTGGAAGTGAGAAAAAACTCTTTTATCAGGAGTGTCTTCCATGATGACGCCATCAAGTACATCCAAGCTTTTTTTCCTAAAAGCAGGGTAAGCGGGTTCAGCAATATCTTCATCTAACTTTTTTTGTTCCTCATCTGAAAAAAGAGGGTCATAACCCCACAAATAGGGGTATGCTTCCCCTAGTTTAACTCTGTATCTCGCTTCACCATACTGACCGGTTACATAGTCTGGGTGCTCTTGATAAATTTGGTAATAATTTGAGTTTTCATTATCTTGAGACAGTATTGCTTTATACACAGACTCTGTAATTCTAGGATGACTCACATTGGTATCGTGGCCATAAACAATTCGGCTTTGGGTAATAAAAGTTAAGAATACCGAGCACAGTAAAATGCTTTGAAATTTAAAACCCTTCATATTCTTTCCTTCGAGGTTCTAATATTCGATACTTACAGAGCACTTGGTTATGACAGTCAGTCTCTGGCACACTGTAATACCACTTTTTGAAAATTGGTTGATACTTATCAATTACTTCTTGTTGAAGAGTTAACGGTAGCTCAGGTAGGTATACGTCTCTTGTTTTATCTATTTGACGATGTATTGCCCTACCTAGTACAAAGCGCTCTTGTTGATAAATGAAGTCTGCTGATTTGTATTCTCTGGAATCGGGTTGAAATTGCATTCGCTTAATTTTGAAGGCTTCAGCACGCTCTGCTATCACTTGCATCATGTCTTCGAATGGCTTAACTGTAATTGTGAGCTTGTGAGGGTCATCAGCGTCAATCGGGCCCAAACCTACACTTAAAGTTTGTATATGATAATTTGGATGACGGACTACAAAGTGCACCATAGCGTATGCATTAGGTTGTAATAAGTCTAAACGCTCCCTTGGAAAAGTGACCACTTTACCGGCATATGCCAACTTTAAATAATCATATCCCCTTTCATGACCACTTCCACCATGTCCACCTGGTTCAGCGTATCCAGTATCAATTAAAAAGGGGAACTGAGGAATTGAACCATCTTCCGTCTTAATGGTTATTTCAACAGGTCCGCGGTAACCATGGGCCTCGTCAAATAGAAAAGTGCAACCTTCTAACATAAAGATGGAAAAGGAAATAACACACAAGCGTTGATATATATTCATACTGATGCACCAAAAGTAAATAGGAAGTGTATAGTTATTTAATACTGATCGAAGGGTTATCAACACTGCCTGTTACTCGATAACCATAAATTTGAGATAGTTGTTCAAATTCAGGTAATAATTGTACACCTTGTTTGGTGTCAAATATTAAACCTAAAGGTTTTAGCAACTCAGATTTATTATTTTGCAGTATGTATATCAATGCTTCGTCTTTTTCATAACGAGTCATTAAATGAAAAGTATCTTTGATTAAAGTGTTTTTTTCAGAGCTTTGTGCGCGTTTGAATGCAATGTAGCGTTCTGCGATTTCTTTGTAGTTGTTATCGAGTTTGATGTTAGAGGTTTTGGTTTTGAAAGTATTAATACTGGAAACTTCAGCTAAACCTAAGGTTGTAAGTAATTGGGTGTCAAAGCCATAATTATCAATTACTGACTGCTTGAGTGCACTCGACAATTGCTCTATTGCCTGAGGGTCATCTTGTGCACTTAATTTTCCATATACCCAACTTGCAGGCCCTCTGAAGATAGGGTGGCTTTTCTCGCTGGCGAAAAAACGCGCTCTTTCTTTAATGGATATTGATGGGTGGATTGTAAAAAACATTAATGTTTCCCGTAATCGAAGTCCACCGATATCTTGACTATTAAGATAGTTAATAAAAAATGTTTCAGTTGTTTTGCGTGGGCCTGCAAGCAAAAGATTAAGGTTTATACTTTTATGGGTAAAAGCTCTATTATCTGTACTTGATGCCAACGACATCATTTCATTTGTTACGTCGCTATATAATGCTTTATCAAAAACATAGTTCGACAGGCCTGATTTGCTATTTAGTAGAGCAGCCAAGTTTTTATCTAATTGAGTAAGGTTTGCACCAACTTTCTTTCTGTCAGATTGGTTTTTAGCTTCAGCTGTATTTAATTGTGCAACTAAATTACCTATCTGGCTAACACCAAAGTCACTTTGATTAGGTAATTGTTTTATTTGTTCATCAATACGTTTTATTTCAGAAATTGATAGTGCATAGGAGAGATTGCTTGAAAATAACAAGGTGCATAATAAAACTTTTAATGTTGTGATTTTATTAAAACGTAAGTTATACATCGTTAATATCATTCCCTAAAATTTTAACAAAAGCTTGAAAGAGCGCGAATTATAGTGAAAGTAGGTACACTGTCAAGAATAAATTATCCAAATATGATTATGTAAATGTTATAATATAACAACATTTTGTGTGGAAATAGATTAGATAAGTATTTATAAGCACAGAGGTAAGAAATATACTGTTGACCAAATGTAAATGCATATATATCATCGCGCTCTTTTAGGAACAGTAAAGTTTACAGGGTTTAGTGATATGGTCAGTCGAATAATTATTCTTTTTATTTTTCTCTTTGCTTCTCGCTCATTTGCAAATTGCCAAATAGTGGAAAGTATTAAGGGTGTGAATGTTAGGACTGAATCAAATTCGTCTTCTGAAAAGGTTGGATACTTTTCAAAAGGACATCAATATGCACTAATTGAAATGAATGGTAACTGGGCAAAATTTTGGTACGATGGATCAGCCAGGTGGGCTTATGCTAAAGGTTACTTAGAACAGAAAACAGGAATTTGTAGAGTTCTTTTTAATAATCAGCCAGTTTTAAACGATGCTTCAAATGATGCAGAATTGCTGGCAACCCTACCAGCAAGTTCAATTTGGGCTGTTCATTCAGTGCAAAATCAATGGCAGAAAATCTGGTTCAACAACCAGCTAGCTTACATTGAGAAACCGACATCTGATACCTCTGTAAATATACTTTCTAAACCTAACAAGTTTGCTTTTATTGATTCAAGTTATTTCTATAAGCCTATGGTATCTGGCAGTCTCAGAGTAAATTGGCAAATAATCTCAGGCCCAGAAGACTTGGTATTAGATGACAATAGGTTACATTGGAAGCCAGGGCAAAATAGCATTGGCGAGCATACTATTTTACTAAAAGGTGTATTACAGAATGGTGAAGTTCTTGAGCATAGCTTTAATATTTCTGTGTTACCAGTTGAGCAAGGCAACTGTGAAGTAGTTGAGAGTTACAGAGGTGTTAACATTAGAGCTTCGTCATCTTCATCTTCAGATAAAATTGGGTATTTCTCTAAAACAGAACAAAAGCCTTCTATAGCATCACAAGGGAACTGGGAAAACTTCTGGCATGAGGGACAAAGTGCATGGAGTTATGCCAAAGGTTATTTAAGTAAAGGCGCAGCTCGGTGTATTGAAATTGATAAAACTACAGCTGTTAAGGTTAGCGCAGATATAGATTCAAATTTACATGCCAATATCTCTGCGGGTGCAAAAGTTGTAGTTATACAAGAAGTTGGAGAGTGGTATCAAGTCAGGTGGCAAAAGCAACTTGGCTATATTTCAAAAGAGAGCAGCCATCTAATACCTGTTCACAATAATTGGACATATCAATCTACCCCTAATAAGCTTGTTTTTATAGATTCTTCATTTAGGTATTCGCCAAAAACTAACTCGCCTAAATATACAAATATATCTCTATTAAATCCGCCTAGAGGAATGGAAATAAAAGATAACATTATCACTTGGAAGCCTACTAAAGAACAGATCGGGATTCATAATGTTCAGCTAATTTCTACAGACGTAGGAGGAGCTGAGTTGATTCAACGTTTTGACTTGGAAGTACTCGATAATGATGCTAATTCTTGTCATATAGTTGAAAGTTACAGAGGCGTAAATGTGAGAGCTGATGCAGATTCATCTAGCGAAAAAGTCGGTTATTTTCATATTGGTGAACAATATCACCTTATTAATTTAGTTAATAAAAGAGCCAATATTTGGTTCGACAGTGAACCTAGGTGGGCATATGCGAATAACTATCTTCGAGAAACGCAAGCTACCTGTGCAACCATTAAAAATCAGGCTGAAGTCCTTACTAGTGAAGGAAATGCCACTGGAATTGCTCCAGAAGGTTCAAAATGGGTTATTCTGCAAGAAACAAATGAGTATTATGAAACTTGGTATAATGGAGAAATAGGCTTACTAAACAAGAGTGATGTGGTAATTGATGATCAAGTTAAAGACTATAGCTTCACATCAATTCCGAGTAATCAGGCATTCTCTAACACTCAGTATACTTATGCTCTTGCAATCAGTCATAATGAACAAGTTGAATACTCTTTAGAAGATGCACCTGTTGGTATGACTTTAGATAATGGAGTTGTAAAGTGGACTCCTACTGACGCTGATTTTGGGCGTTCAAGCGTTGTAGTAAAGGCTGAAATAAATGGAATATCCATAATGCAATCATTTGAACTAGATGTATCGGCACTGTTTCCCAACTGCAATATTGATTAAACTGAGTTTCTCAGTCAAATAGAGGTTTTTCTGGTCCGATTTTATTACAATTTTAATTATATTCTTCTCAATCGGACCGTCTGAAAATTACTTTGTTCAGAATGAAAGTTGTATGTTTGATAAGGTTTACCACGCCAAACGATGATATATTTTATTTCTTAGAGAAGAAACAGGATTGAAGGTCAAAGAGGATATATAAATATATAACAAAGGTTTGTTACGATGTGTAACAGTTTTAGGACGGAGTTACATAAACCCATTTACTAAAACTTTTACTTCAGATATGAACCTTTAGCCTAAATCAATGATTAAGTATCTGCTGAGAGTGAAACGTAAAACATGTTCGTATATTAAGGCTCAAAATGACTTTAATATTTTTCTTAAGCCTGTAATAAAGCCCCTTGGAAATACT
Organism: uncultured Pseudoalteromonas sp.; assembly: GCA_964479805.1. Lineage (GTDB taxonomy): Bacteria > Pseudomonadota > Gammaproteobacteria > Enterobacterales > Alteromonadaceae > Pseudoalteromonas. Next base: position 26,810 of record CAYZOE010000039.1, read on the forward strand.
TCGGTGTTGTATTGTGCTTCTTTAACTTGGCCTGCGTTTGTAGAAACCAATCATTGTTAGATAGACACTCTTCTGATAAAGCGTAGAATAGTACTTGTATTTCAGATGGTGTTAAATTTATTTGTTGTAGATATTCTATTGCTGCATTATCAAAACTAAACTGGTGTGGCCTGACAACTCTCTTATCTATAACGATATTGGTATTTTTTTTGAGAATATTAACCTCGTTTTTTACCGGTTTCGTTCCGTAATTATTTGTCCGAAAAAAGCTCTAACCGCTGGATCCGTAATGCGCTCTAATAATTTATTATCCGAAGGAATTACCACAGAACGAAAACTAGGCTTTACTGGTTTCTTTTTTATTAGTTTGATAGTAGGAAGCCCAAGCTTCTATTAGTGTGCGGTAATGCTTATTTCTAGTTGCTCTAATAGCTTCGTACCCTGGTCCCCCGCTTGAAGATGAAACCCTTCCTATTTGTGTTATTGAAAAGTCTCGTTGACCTGAATCTCCATAACTTTCAAGAATGTTACTCAGTTTTACCAAGTTTTTTTGTGTACGAGAAGACTTATCTGTAACTCCACCCAATTTAGTACTGCTCTTTTGTAGAATTTTATGCAGCCTCAAGGTAACCAATTGGTGTAATATCACCAAGTGAATCATGAGGTCGCTCATAATTATAAATATCTAACCATTCATCTGTGATTTCACGTACTTCTTGTAGTGACTCAAACAAGTATAAATCTAGCACCTCTTCACGATAACTTCGGTTAAATCTTTCCACAAAGCCATTTTGATAAGGGCTACCTGGTTTTATAAACTCCAACTTGATGTTGTTGAGCTTTCAAACCAGTATTGTCTTCTATAAGCGTCTATTTAACTTAAACTGAAAACAAACAAATCACATTCATAACTATTGTACACAAAATACACTATAGGTTTTAAAGGTATTTAAGTAAGAAATTGACTTTTTAATCTTATTTACTTTGAAATATACACACTTTATAGTTCTATATATTATAACCAATATCGGACTTAATATGATTTTCCCGTTAGTTGATACTGTGAAGCAATTAAGATATATGATTGCCCATGTTGAAGATGCTACCCTTAGAACCGAATATCCTGAATTAGAATCTCAACTGACAGCATTGAACTCTAAAGATGACTTTATAATTTCAGATTATGAATTTTTATTAAAGTTTCTATATGTTTACGGAAGAAAATCTGAAGCAACATTTAATCGTTTTCGAAATGAAATCGAACGATTCTATCTATGGTCTTGGCATTTTACAAAATCATCAGTTTTCAATTTAAAGCGTGAAGACATAGAAGCTTACGTTGATTTCATGGTAAAGCCTGAAAAAGCTTGGTCGACAAATTCTGTTCAATGGCGGTTTAAAAATAAAGACGGCATAAAATACATTAATGAAAAATGGCGTCCTTTTATAGAAAAAGAAAATGGTGTCAGTCAACAAACGCTTGCAGCCATGTTTACTGCGTTAAATGTATTTTATAAATTTGCACAGTTAGAAGAAAAATCAGCTTTTAACTATGTGCCTGTAGTTAAAAAAAATTCTCCATATTTAGTTGTGCAATCTCAAATCAATATGCCGGATACTCTAAGTGACCTTCAATGGGAATATGTCTTCGGTGTGACAAAAGATAAATGCGTAAAAGAGCCTAAATTCGAAAGGAATTTATTCACCTTAGCTTGTTTAAAAGGGTTATATCTTAGAATTTCTGAATTATCAGATAGACCACAGTGGTCACCAGTTATGAGTCATTTTTGGCAAGATTCTGATAATTACTGGTTTTTGCGTGTTATGGGTAAAGGAAACAAACTTAGAGATGTTACTTTAAGCGAAGAATTTTTGGAATATTTGAAAAGGTATCGTATTCATAGAGGTTTTGAACCTTTACCTCGCGCAGATGATCCATCCCCTCTCCTTCATAAATTACGTGGCCAAGGTGGTATGAATGTCAGACAGATCAGAAGAATTGTTCAAGAAAGTTTTGATCTTGCAATCGAAAAACTAGAAAAAGATGGCTTCGAAGATGAATCAGAACAACTTAAAGCAGCCACATCTCATTGGCTTCGTCATACAGGTGCAACGCATGATGCAAAACATCGACCACTGAAACACCTTTCCGAAGATCTTGGGCATTCAAAAATTGCGACGACAGACCAGATTTACATACAAACTAATGTGTCAGATCGTGCAAAGTCTGGCTCTAAGCGAACTTTGTAATTATGTTAAATTGAATGTGGTTGAATTATTTCAACCACATTACTCATATATTTAAAGTTTAGAAGCAATAAATTCAATTGGATGAAGTGGTTTTTTACCTTCAAATCTTTTAACTTGTGAACGACAAGAAAAGCCAGTCGACAAAATAGTATTCAATTGTTCACTTTTTATCTTCTTTTTCCAAGAAGATTCATACAATAACTTAGACTTTTCATAATTTTGCTTTTCATGTCCATATGTACCAGCCATACCACAGCAACCAGTAGTGGGAGTATTTAACTCTAAACCTATCTGAGAAAAAATATTTTTCCAAGTTTTTGATGCTGAAGGCATAGCTGTTGTCTCAGTACAGTGTGACAATAAGGTAAAGCTATTTTCACTGTTTATTTTTAGCCCGCTAAAATCAAATGATTCAAACAATTCATGTGCAAGTTTTACTTCGAATCGACCTCTATCTTCAGAGTTTAAAATTGTTTTATATTCATCTCTATATACCATAACTAAAGACGCATCTAAACCAATCATTGGAATGTTTAATTCAGCTACTTGATTCAAAAACTGGCTTGAATTTTTTGCAGTCGTTTTAAATTCTTTAAGAAAACCTTTAACGTGTTGAGGTTTGCCATTTGGAACAAATGGCAGAACAAAAACGTTTTTGCCTAATGCTTCGATAAGTTTAATCGTTGCTGCAACAAGTTCTGCTTCATAGAAACTAGTAAATGGATCTTGTACGATTAAAACTGAATTATTTTTTTCAGATTCAGAAAGTAAATTAACTTTTTCGAAATCAAATTTGTTTTTTGTTTTTATACGTTGAGATATGGTAGGTACACTCAAGTTAGGTGTATCTACGTACCCAATTATATTATTAATGAATTGTTTCCCAGGAAAATTATTTACAATAAAATTATTCAACCTAGGAAACTTAGCCATAATTGGTGCTGTTGCTTCGACATTTCCTACAAGTAAATCTTTAGTAGGTCGTAAATAAATACTGTGATAGAAATTTAAAAATCGAGCTCTAAATGTAGGAACATCCACTTTGATTGGACAGGCTGAAGAACATGCTTTACAAGCCAAGCATTCATCCATCGCTTCTTTGACTTCGTGGTTAAAGTCGTAATTATTAGAGCCAGAGTTCCGGTACCTTTCCCACCAGGTAGTATCACTTTCTTTATTAATTAATTGCTTTTCAACTTCTAGAAGATTAACGCCCTGCTCTTCTTGAAGTCTTAACCATTCTCTAAATAATGATGCTCGCCCTTTTGGTGAATGACGTCTATCTTTGGTAACTTTATAAGATGGACACATTGGTGTGTCATCATCATAATTAAAACAAAGTCCATTACCATTACAATTCATCGCATTTTCAAAACTGTCTTTAACAGTGACATTTATTTTGCGATCAAACCAACTTCTTTTTTGTCCATCAACTGAAACAAGTGAGTCTTTACTTTCTATTGGCGTACAAATTTTTCCAGGGTTTAGTCTATTATTTTTATCGAACACTGCTTTTATTTTTCTAAGTTCGTTAAAAAGTTCTTCACCAAAAAATTCAGGACCATATTCACTGCGATAGCCCTTACCATGCTCGCCCCACATCAAACCATTATATTTAGCAGTAAGTGATACGACTTGATCAGAAATTTTTCTAAGTAACTTTTCTTGCTCAGGATCGCACATATCGAGTGCTGGTCTAACATGTAATACACCTGCATCAACATGACCGAACATACCATAATGAAGATTATGGCTATCAAGCAATGATCTAAATTCCGAGATGAAGTCTGCTAAATTTTCAGGTGGAACGGCTGTATCTTCAGCGAAAGCGAGAGGCTTTTGTTTTCCTTTTGTATTACCAAGTAAACCAACAGCTTTTTTACGCATAGCATAAATTTTAAGAATTTCAGATTTGTCATTTGTTAGTTGATAACCGATAACACCCGCTTGTTTATTTTCGATAAGTGCGTCAAGTTTTTCACAAAGATTTTTAATTTTGTCATCCATTTCATTTTCGGTTTCTCCATTGAATTCAACCATGTTTAAACCCAACATTTCTTTGTTAGGTACATCTTGAATAAGGTCTGAAACTGAATGCCAGATAATATCTTCTTTTGCTAGATTAAGAACTTTACTATCTACGGTTTCTACTGATGTTGCTTCTGCATCAACTAAAAATGGTGAATTACGAAGTGCAGAATCAAAACTATCATATTTTATATTTATTAAAGTTTTAAATGGTGCAATAGGTGTAATATTAAGTTTTGCTTCTGTAACTACCGCAAGTGAGCCCTCACTTCCAGTTATTACCCTTGATAAATCAAATGTAGATAAATCGTTATTGAAAACATTTTCTAAATCGTAACCAGTTAAAAAACGATTGAGTCTTGGGAATTTCTGTAGAATTAATTCTCTGTTATTTTCGCAAGAAGTTAGTACTTGCTTATATACAGATGACGTACTTGCTTGTTGTTCTGCTAATAACTCAGCTTGTTCTTTAGTAATTTTACTTGTGTTTAATTCGGTGCCATCTACCAAGTATGATTTTAAGCCTAAAACATGATCACTGGTTTTACCATATACTAACGAACCTTGGCCAGAAGCATCGGTATTTATCATGCCGCCTATTGTCGCTCTATTACTTGTTGATAAATCTGGAGCGAAGAAATATCCATAAGGTCTTAAAAAATCATTTAACTGATCTTTAATTACACCTGCTTGAACTTTGACCCATTTTTCTTCCTCATTTATTTCTATAATTTCACGCATATGTCGTGATAAATCTAGAATAATGCCGGGTGTAAGTGATTGCCCATTAGTGCCTGTGCCTCCACCTCTTGGTCCAAATGTTAAAGACAAAAATGGATCTTGGTTGGCTGTTTGAAGTGCTATTTGTATATCTTTATTTGATTTAGGAAAAACGACAGCTTGAGGGACTTCTTGATAAATACTGTTATCAGTTGAATTCACAATACGTGTTGCATAACTGGTATCAAGATCACCAGTAAAGCCTGAACTTTTAAGCTTATCTATATAGCTATTGATTAATTCATTTGCGTTATCTTGTTGAGAAATTTGAGCAATCATGACGGTTTTCACTTATTACTTATGACTCTATTGTATCACGGTAGAATGTTAAGAAAATTGAGTTTTATATTCTTTGTTACAGTTAGAAACAGAAAATTATATTTAACTTGTTATTATTTAATACAGGAGGCTGTTATGAAGAAATTTCTTACTTTGAGTTTAGGTTGTCTATTTGTAATATTAGCAATAATCTTTTTTGTTGTTCCTGGTCCTTCAATCATATTTGGTTTGGCTGCTCTAATGTGTTTTTCTTTTTATTACCCTAAAGCTAGAATCTATTTGAAGAAATTACAGCGAATTTTTAGAAATGTTTGTTACAGATTAGACAAAGTAAAATGAAAAAAGCCGGCAATTGCCGGCTTTTCAATTAGTTTGCTTTAAGTTTATCTGCTAAATACAACCAAGTTTCTAACACTGTATCAGGATTCAAAGATACAGAATCAATACCTTGTTCAACAAGCCAGGCAGCAAAATCTTCATGATCTGAAGGACCTTGGCCACAGATACCAACATATTTACCTTTGGCTTTAGCAGTTTGAATAGCCATAGATAAAAGCTTCTTAATTGCAGGATTTCTTTCATCGAATAGGTGTGCGATTAAACCAGAATCACGGTCCAGACCTAATGTTAACTGAGTTAAATCGTTAGAACCAATAGAGAAACCGTCGAAGTATTCTAGGAACTCTTCTGCAAGTAATGCATTTGATGGTAATTCACACATCATGATTACTTTTAAGCCATTTTCACCACGTTTTAAGCCATGTTCTTCAAGTAATTGTATTACTTGAGCTGCTTCTTCTAATGTACGAACAAATGGAATCATGATCTCAACATTCGTTAAGTCCATGCCATTTCTTACACGTTTAATAGCTTCACATTCTAGAGCAAAACATTCACGGAAATCTTCAGAAATATAACGAGACGCGCCGCGGAAACCAATCATTGGGTTTTCTTCTTCCGGCTCATATTGCTGACCGCCGACCAAGTTCGCATATTCATTTGACTTGAAGTCTGACATACGAACAATGACGCGCTCTGGCGCAAATGCTGAACCTAAAGTTGCAATACCTTCAACTAGTTTCTCGATATAGAATTCAACTGGAGAAGCATAACCTGCGATCATTTCTTTGATTTCAGCTTGTAAATCAGCTGGTTGAGTATCAAAGTTGATTAAAGCTTTAGGGTGAATGCCAATCATTCGGTTGATAATAAACTCTAAACGTGCAAGACCAATACCAGCATGTGGTAATTTAGCAAAGTCGAACGCACGGTCTGGATTACCAACATTCATCATGATTTTCATTGGTAAATCAGGCATAGAGTCAATTTCAGAAGTAATTACTTCATAATCAAGCTTGCCTGCGTAGATATAGCCTGTATCACCTTCAGCACAAGAAACTGTTACTTCTTGGTTATTAGTGATTAAGTCTGTTGCGTTACCACAACCAACTACAGCTGGAATGCCAAGTTCACGAGCAATGATTGCTGCGTGACATGTACGACCACCACGGTTTGTAACAATCGCAGCTGCACGTTTCATGATTGGTTCCCAATCTGGATCTGTCATATCAGTAACTAATACATCACCAACTTGAACTTTGTCCATCTCGTCGATTGAGTTAAGAACTCTTACAACACCAGAACCAATTTTGTGACCAATAGCACGACCTTCTGCAATAACATTTGATTGTGCTTTAAGTTGGAAACGCTCCATCACGTTTGCGTCTTCATTCGAGCGCACTGTTTCTGGACGTGCTTGAACGATATAAAGTTTACCGTCATTACCATCTTTAGCCCATTCGATATCCATCGGACGGCCATAATGTTTTTCAATAATTACAGCTTGCTTTGCTAGTTCTTGTACTTCTTCATCTGTAATTGAAAAACGATTTGATAATTCAGGCTCCATATCAACAATTTCAACTTGCTTACCATGTGATTCATCACTTGAATAAACCATTTGAATTGCTTTAGAACCTAAGTTTCTCCTAACTACAGAAGGTTTACCTTTGGCCAAAGTTGGTTTATGAACATAAAATTCATCAGGGTTTACAGCACCCTGCACAACCATTTCACCAAGACCATAGCTTGATGTTACAAATACTACATCTTCAAAACCTGATTCAGTATCGATACTGAACATTACACCTGAAGATGCTTTGTCTGAACGAACCATGCGTTGTATACCTGCCGATAGCGCAACGCCACGGTGGTCATAACCTTGGTGCACACGATAAGAAATTGCACGATCATTGAATAACGATGCAAATACGTGTTTGATTGCAACCATTACAGCGTCAATACCACGAACATTTAAGAATGTTTCTTGTTGACCAGCAAACGAAGCGTCAGGCATATCTTCTGCAGTTGCAGATGAACGAACTGCGAAAGAAACATCTGCTGATGCATCACCATGGAGCGTGTTATATGCGTCGCGAATAGCTTTATCTAGTTCTGGTTGGAAAGGTGTATCGATGATCCATTGACGAATATCAGCACCCACTTTAGCTAGGGTGTTAACGTCATCAACGTCTAATGTGTCTAGGATTTTGTGAATTTTTTCGTTTAAGCCTGATTGCTCTAAAAATTCATTGAAGGCTTCGGCGGTTGTAGCGAATCCGCCTGGTACTTGTACACCAGCGTTTGCTAGGTTTGAAATCATTTCCCCAAGTGACGCATTTTTGCCACCCACTCGAGGTACATCTTGCATACCTAACTCTTGATACCAGAGAACGTAGTCTTGCACGGAACTGTCTCCATAAACAAATTGTAATAAATGTGAGAGATTGTTTGACCATTAGTATAGTCGAGTGCATTCTACACTGGCAAAGCTAGTCGCGTAAACCGCGATAAGGAAAATAAACAAATTTCATTAGGCTTATTTTATGAGAACTGCTTTTTATATTTCTGATGGTACAGCTATCACATCTGAAGTTTTTGGTCATGCGACCCTTTCACTTTTTCCTGTTGAATTTCAACACAAAACAATACCCTTTGTTGAAACAGTCGATAGAGCGCATGAAATTAAGGAGCTTATAAATAACACTGTTAGTACAGATGGAGATAAGCCATTAGTATTTTTCACTTTTGTGAATCCAGAATTGTCCGATATTATTTCTTCGAGTAATGCTGTTTGTTATGACTTTTTAACATTAGCCAGCCATGTTCTTAAAAAAGAGCTAAAAACAGAACCTGTTCCTAGAATTCATAGAACTCACTCTATTCATGAGTCAAGTTATGATTTTAGGATTGACGCTGTTAACTATGCATTAGCCAATGATGATGGCGCAAATATAAAGAACTACGAAGAAGCTGATATTATTTTGGTTGGTGTGAGTCGTAGTGGTAAAACACCGACTAGTCTTTATCTTGCGTTGCAGTATGGCATTAAAGCGGCGAATTACCCGATGACTGAAGACGATCTCGAAAAAGGCAATTACCCAAAATGTTTATTACCCTATAAAGACAAACTTTTTGGGTTAACGATAGACCCTGAAAGGCTGTCATTAATTAGACAAGAACGTATGGCCAACTCTAAATATGCGTCAATACGTCAATGCCGTATTGAGGTGAGAGAAGTTGAAATGTTATTTAAGAAGCATAAAACTCCTTACTTAAATTCTACGAAACACTCAGTAGAAGAGATTTCTGCAAAAATTATTTCTGAAGCTGGCTTAGTAAGGCGCAAGTATTAGGCTTTATACCTGTACTAAAGAAATTTATAAACTTTAAAAAAACAAACCCCACAACTTTATGTGGGGTTTATAATTAGTGAACGTTTGCTCAATCAATAATCAATTTATTTTCTTGCATCTTTAAGTAAATCAGCAACTAAGAAACCAAGTTCTAATACTTGATCTGCATTAAGTCTCGGGTCACACTGTGTTCTGTATCTTTGGGCTAAATCTTCATCAGATAAACCATAAGCACCTCCAGTACATTCTGTCACGTGTTGGCCGGTCATTTCTAAATGGACACCACCTGCGTAAGAACCTTCTGATTTGTGAACGGCAAAGAATTGGCTAATTTCACGTAAGATATTGTTAAAGCTTCGTGTTTTATAACCAGTAGTTGCTTTTTCTGTATTGCCGTGCATTGGGTCTGAAGACCAAATTACTTTACGACCTTCTTCTTGAACTTTTCTAACAAGTGCCGGAAGTTTTTCAGGCAGAATATCGGCTCCCATTCTTGTTATAAGTGTTAATCTACCAGGGATATTTTCTGGGTTTAAGGCATCAATTAATTCAATGAGTTCATCTGGCTTCATACCTGGACCAACTTTAACGCCAATTGGGTTTTTAATACCTCTGAAGAACTCAATATGTGCATGGTCTAGTTGACGAGTTCGTTCACCTATCCATACAAAGTGCGATGAGCAGTCATACCAATCACCCGTTAGATGATCTCTACGTGTTAGCGCTTCTTCATAACCTAAAAGCAATGCTTCGTGTGATGTATAAAGCGACGTTTCTTTTAAACTAGGAGCTACAGATGAGTCAATTCCACATACTTCCATAAACTGAAGTGCGTCTTGAATTCTATCAGCTAACTGCTGAAACTTTTCTTTTAGCGGGTTCGCTGCAACGAAACTCATGTTCCAACGATTAACTTGATGTAAATCTGCTAAACCACCTTGTGCGAAAGCTCTTAATAAATTTAATGTTGCTGCACTGTGGTGATAAGCAGTCATTAATCTGTTTGGATCAGGTATACGAGCTGATTCAGTAAATTCAAAGCTATTTACAATATCACCACGGTATGATGGTAATGACACACCATCAATGGTTTCATAATCTGAAGATCTTGGCTTAGCATACTGTCCAGCCATTCTTGCAATTTTAACTACAGGGCATTTTCCACCATAAGTTAATACTACTGCCATTTGAAGTAATGTTTTAAACGTATCTCGAATATTTGCGGCACTAAAATCAGAGAATGATTCAGCACAATCACCACCTTGAAGTAAGAAAGCCTTCCCTTCACAAACGTCAGCTAAATTTTTGTATAGACTTCTTGTTTCTTCAGCGAATACTAATGGTGGAGCAGAGTTAAGTTGTTTCTCTATCTGTTTTAACTGTGCCTGATCTGGATATTCAGGCTGCTGGACGATTGGAAAATCTCTCCAGCTATTTGGGTTCCAGTTGTTCATTCCTCATTCCTATATCTATTTTGAACATTAACAACTTACAACATTGCATTTATGAACTCAATAGAAAATAAAGCCTATAAGAACACAACATACTGAAACAAGAAGTATGCGTAAACATTGAATTACAAATGGTTGGCAAGATATACGTTCATTATAAGTACACATCATAAGATTAAATGCAAAACACTTAGAACACATCATACTTTAAAATTATAGCTTAAATAGCTGGGACTGTTGGGTTGATCAAAGAAAAGAATTTGCGTGCTGAAACTATATGAGATATTTCTTTACGATCTATTTTTCATAAGTTTGTATATAATTATGATAAAAAGAATAAGACGCCTTAGTGTCAAACTGTCATTATTAGAGTGGTTAAATCATTGAATGTTGTCTTACTTCATAAATCCGGTTTTTATTTTTCTATAAGAAAATATTCTCCGCTCTTTCAGTCCCTGGCACTTTCTTAACCCAAAGCACTAATTTAATTCATTCAAAAGTTGATAAATTATGATTGGATTTCAGTAAAACTAAAACTCGAATACTCACTATTAGAAAATCAATTTGTAGCTATAACAATTTAGCCCGCTCATTCGAAGAATTTTGTAGAGTTTCAAGATAACAAATAGGTGTAATACCTCTAAGATGATAATAAGGTCGATCATAACTATTAGTGACTAAGTACTTATCTGTAATTTCACATATTTCATGTATCTAATTGAACAAGTATAGATCTTGCACTGCTTCTCAGTAACTTCTATTACTTTAATAAAACTATTTTGTTTAGTTTTATCATTTTTTTAAACTCAAACCTGATGTCATTCCCTATCGCCGTAATTTAAGCATAGCT
>CAYZOE010000040.1:0-27543 GCA_964479805.1 uncultured Pseudoalteromonas sp.
GAGTCTGTAAACAGCTACCAGCAAGCAACTGAATGTGATTTAGAGCGCTTTAAAAAGTTCTTCCATTTAATGCTTGAAGAAGGCGTTTACCTTGCACCTTCAGCATTTGAAGCTGGCTTTATAAGCTCAATGCATACTGATGCAGATATTGCTGAAACGATTTCCGCAGCAGCAAAAGTATTTAAGAAGCTATAGTAAGTTTTTCAGCAAAAAATTGAAAGCCCACATTTGTGGGCTTTTTTTGTTTTTAAAGAAAAAAAACTTTTTTGAACTAAAGTTAATACTTGTCCGGTCTATCTAATACACACAACTCATAAGTGACGCATATGCAAGGATCAAAAACGCTTTTCTCACCCGCTATTTCTTTAATGGCCAATTTGAAATACAAAAGCAAAATCAGTCTCATCTTTGGTATTTTACTTGTTCCTCTTAGTGTCAGCTTATTCTTCTTAAGCTCTATTCTCAGCCAAAATATTGTGCTCACACAACAACAACAAAGAGGTTTAGCGCTATACCCTACTCTTTTACAAAATGTTATGTCTGGAAATAAGCAGGCAAATCGTCAATTAGCCAGAGGAAATGGCTTTATTATCACAGATAGCGTGCAACAACACGCGCTCGAACAAGTCTCTATTCAATCAAAACTCGCCATCGATGGCGATATTGCACGCTCTTACATAAACCGCTCTTTGGTTGAGTCTGTTCCGAGCTTAATTGATCAAATAAATCTCACTTCTGAGCAAGCATCACTGGTGATCCAAGCTGGCTCATTTACCCCAGACACCTTTATTGCACTCTCGAATTACAATAAATCATTACCCAGTTACGCTGAGCGTTTAGAGAGTAAACTGACGGTGGCTATTGCAGATAACCAGGCTGTAAAATCAGAGCTATCACAGCAACTAGGTAAGGTTACACGTTCCGTTCAGGCTTTTAAAAATAGCATTCAAAACAATCTGCTTAACCCTGATGAGTTACAATTATCACAAGGCCAATTCGATAATTTAAGAACCGATACGCTTAAGCAAGTAAGTTTGCTCATCAATTCGGCAACCCCACTTTTAAAAACATTACTAAACGAACGTTTATCCTCTCAAAAAATAATTAGAAACAGCGTTGTACTTGCTGCAATTGTGTCATTGCTGCTAGCCAGTTACCTAATGCTCGGTTTTTACTTTGCAGTGGTAGACAATATTCGCGAATTTGAATACAACGCGAGTAAAGCTGCACGAGGTGATTTAAGCGCCAAAGCAACGGCGATTGGAAATGACGAAATGAGTATTATAGCTTACCAATACAATCAGGTACTTGATGCTCTGATCAATCTTTTAGGTGATGTAAAAAGTACCAGTGGCAACTTACAAAATGCCACCAGCAAACTCAATGACATTAGTCAAAATACGCGTGAAGACGTCAGCCAGCAACAGCAAAAAATAAGTACTATCGTATTTGCGTTAGAAAACATGACCGAAGCCGCAAACGCTGTCGAACACTCTTCACAAGAAGCGACTAAATTAGCAAGTAAAGCAGCCGAGCATGTCAAACAAGGCAGTGAAAACACAACTGAACTTGCTAAACATATGACCATGTTGCAACAAGAGTTTGAAGAGAGTCGGCAAGCGCTCGATAAACTTGCACAAGATAGCCAAGATATTAGCAAGGTCAGTGTCGCAATCAGTGAAATTGCTGAACAAACTAATTTATTAGCACTCAATGCTGCTATTGAGGCTGCTCGAGCAGGTGAACAAGGTCGAGGCTTTGCTGTGGTTGCCGATGAGGTCCGCACTTTAGCCAAGCGTACTCAACAGCAAACTGAAGAGATTCACACCATCATTAATGCACTTCAACAGGCTTCACACACTACTCAAGATAAAATGCGCCGCAGTGTTGAGCAAATGGAACAAGGCGTGCTTGCAGCAGAAAAAACCAATCAGGTGTTACAAGAAGCCCAAACCAGCATGGTCGACATTGATAATCAGGGACAGCATATTAGTGTGTTAGTGCAGCAGCAATCTCAAGCTACTCATCAAGCTTTGAGCGATGCGACAACCATTAACAATGTTGCTCAACACACCCTTGAATCAGCAATTGCAACTCAAGATGATGCTCATACACTTGCTGCAATGAGTTCTCAGCTAAATGGAGCTGTAAAACAATTTAAGTTTTAAAATACACTAGAGTCAGTGATTGCTACCTAATAGTATGCCAATACGCTTGCCGCGATGAGCTCTCAGCATGAAGGCGCGGTTGAGAAGCTCCAGTTTAAGTAATGCTATTTGGCCTTTTTTGTTACCGGTAATAACAACGATAATTTATGAACAAGTTGGCGTTGGGTTAAACAGCTCTCGTCTTATAGGTAACTGAATAACTTTACCGCAACTAGGTGCAGTTTGCAGGCCTGTTTTTGGATCCACAAACGCCCAGCGCACACCCTCAGGTCTCTGATCGGCTATTGCCTGTGGATTAAGCGGCTTCAAATAGCGAATATATAATTCAAGCGCACCACTAGACCCAGTCAAACCTGTTGGCTTGTTATCATCACGTCCAAGCCAAGTAACCGTAACTGTATTGTGATCGAACCCTGCAAACCAGCTATCTCTCAAATCATTACTGGTGCCTGTTTTACCTCCAAGCTGAATTGACGGGAAATGAAGATTAATACGTTTTGCAGTGCCATCTTTGGTGACTCTCTTTAAACCATAATTAGTCATATAAATTGATTCTTCAGTAAAACGCTGTTCTGAGCGCGTTCGATGTTCATACAATACTCGCCCAACCGAGTTGGTCATAGCTGCAATACTGGTAAGTGGCTGATAGCGACCCTGCCTTGCAATGGTGCTATACATCTGTGCCACATCGAATGATGAAAGCTCAAGAGCGCCAAGAAGTAACGAAGGATATTGCTCTACCTGCTGCTGAATCCCCAACTCTTTTAGTGTTTGAGCAACTTTATGTACGCCAATATCTAAACCTAGGTTGACCGCCGGAATATTAATACTTTTACTATACGCTTCATAGAGAGGCATCTTACCTCTAAATTTATGGTCAAAGTTTTCAGGGGTCCATACATCACCTGAGCTATCTTTAACCTCTAGCGGCCCATCGTCTAATAATGTGCCAAGGTTGTGAGTATTTTGCTCAAAGGCCGAAAGGTATATTGCAGGCTTCACCAATGACCCAACTTGCCGCTTGGTATCCAGTGCGCGGTTTAAGCCACTAAAGCGCATATCTCGACCAGCAACCAAAGCAGATACCCCCGCTTTCTCAAGGTTGACTGAGAGCATAGCGGTTTCAAGCTTTTCAGTTTTATATTTGCGTTCTAGATAAGGTAAGCCTTTACGAATAGACTCTTCCATTGCGGCTTGTTTTTGTAAATCGAAATACGTAAATATCCTCACACCAGCATTAATGACTTGCTGATCAGGTAACAACCCCTTTAGCTCTCGATTTACCAACTCTAGGTAACCTGGATAATTTTGTTGTCGGTCACGGCTTAAAGGCTGAACCTTAATTGGTCTTTCAAGTGATTGACGATATTCATTGGTACTTAAGTAACCATTTTCAGCGAGTAATCTCAGTACCAAATCACGACGTTCTTGGGCGCGCTCAGGGTAACGTCTCGGGTTGTAAAAAGAAGGCCCTTTAACCATGGCCACTAGTAACGCAATTTGGTCAAACTCAAGCTCATCGACTGGCTTTGCAAAGTAAAACTCCGCAGCCAGTCCCATACCATGCACACCTTGATTGTATGCCTGCCCTAAATACACCTCGTTTAAATAGGCTTCTAAAATGGCATCTTTGCTGTATCTGAAGTCTAAAATCATCGCTATCAAGGCTTCATTGATCTTGCGCGTAAGAGTTCGTTCTCGAGTTAGGTAGAAGTTTTTAGCTAACTGTTGGGTCAGTGTACTGCCCCCTTGCACCGTTCTTCCTGCTTTGATGTTGGTATAAAGTGCTCTTAGAATAGACATGACAGATACACCATGATGTTCATAGAAGTTTCTATCTTCCACAACCAATAACGCATCTTTTAAAATAGTGGGAAATTTATCGAGTGGAACAAACTCTCTGTCTTGCTTTGAATCATTCCCAATACGAGCTATCTGTACAGGCTCTAATCGAGCTTTAGGCGCACGTCGACCTGACTCATTGACTATACTGGCTAATTTTTTACCAGCAAAATTTAAGGTAAATACTTTGCCTTGCTCAACACCATCATAAAACTCAAAAGCGCGTCGATAAATACGTATAGTTCGCCCTTCAACCACATACTGACCTGTGCGACTAAGCTGGTTTACTTCTGAATAATTTAAGCGCTTTAACTCCCAAAGCACTTCTTTTTCTGACAAATATTGATCAGGACGAAAATCCATAGTTCGAGCATAGACCTGCACTGGCAACTGCCATTTATTCCCTTCAAATTGTTTAGTCACTTTGGCATCAAGATAAATCACATAAAACGCTAACACCGCGATCACAGCTATACTGCCTTTCCAAAACAAACGCCAAAGCCCTAGCAAGATTCTTTGCTTAAATTGAGAAAATCTATCTTTTGACTGTTTTGTAATTTTATTCGTTGTTTTTTTTGTGCTTTTCGATTTAGGCGCAGGGCTTTTTTTCGGTGTTGCTTTTTTTGTAGACGATTTTGGAGTAGGAGTCTTTTTTTCGGCCATGCCTTTATTCACGAATGGTTAATGCCAATTTAATCACCATAGGTTACCTTAGATTAACAAGACCTGAAAGCCTAACTCATTGCTAAGTTAGGCTTGATTTTATTCAGTTTTCAAAATGCACACAGTGAGTAACTCTCATCACATGAACACCACTCAGTAAATCTTTACTCGATACTTCTGATATTTGTTCTTCACTCACTGTGTGCAAATTGAAACTTTGAAAACTATTGACCGCGAACCGTTACAAACTCAGGGTAAGCATCAACACCACAGTCGTGCTGGTCCATACCTGACAATTCTTCTTCTTCGCCAACTCGGATACCCATTGTTGACTTTAAGATGGCCCATACAATGTAAGAAGCGATGAATACAAAAGCAAAGATGCTCACTAAACCAATTAACTGTGTTATAAAGTTCGCATCACCATTTGAAAGTGGTACTAGCATGATACCTAATGCGCCACAGGTACCGTGTACAGAAATCGCACCTACAGGGTCATCAATCTTAGCCTTATCAAGGAACACTATGCTGAATACCACCAGCGAACCACCTAATGCACCCAGCAATACTGCCAATGTAGGTGATGGTGAAGCAGGCTCTGCAGTGATTACAACTAGACCCGCTAAAGCACCATTTAAAATCATGGTTAGGTCTGCTTTACCCCAAAGTAACTTACACACTAACAATGCAGCTATTGCTCCAGCCGCTGCCGCAGCATTGGTATTAACTAAAATTTGACTTACAGCAACTGCATTTGCTTTATCAGCAATGAATAACTGCGAACCACCGTTAAAACCAAACCAGCCCATCCACAATATAAATGTACCTAGTGTTGCAAGTGGCATATTTGAACCAGGAATTGGATAGACTTCACCGTTCTTACCATACTTACCTTTACGAGCACCTAATAGTAATACGCCCGCTAATGCTGCTGCAGCACCAGCACCATGAACAATCGCAGAACCTGCAAAGTCTACAAAGCCCATTTCAGATAAGAAACCACCGCCCCAAGTCCAGAAGCCTTCAATTGGATAAATTAAACCAGTTAGAACGACAGTAAATGCCAAGAAAGCCCAAAGTTTCATTCGCTCAGCCACAGCGCCTGACACTATTGACATTGCAGTTGCCACAAAGACAACTTGGAAGAAAAAGTCAGCTTCTAATGCATGGGTTGCATCATCAGCAGCACTCCCGATAAGCGCGCCAAAGTTCGGCACTATGCCACCAGCGGTATTATCTACGTACATAATGTTGTAACCCACCAGCAAAAACATAGTACAAGCAATGGCATAGAGCGCGATGTTTTTTGTTAGGATTTCAGTGGTGTTTTTTGAGCGAACCAAACCCGCTTCAAGCATGGCAAAGCCCGCTGCCATCCACATAACCAATACGCCTGATATTAAAAAGTAAAAAGTATTTAAAGAGAACTTGAGTTCTATGATGCTGTTTTCCATTGTTATTGCTCCTAAATCGCTTCTTCGTCGAATTCACCAGTACGGATACGTACAATTTGGTCTAGGTCATACACAAAAATCTTCCCGTCACCGATTTTTCCGGTACGAGCGGCTTCACTTAAGGTGTTTACAATGCGCTCTGCGTTATCGCTTTGTGTTGCGATTTCAACTTTGATTTTTGGAATAAAATCAACTTGATATTCAGCGCCTCGGTAAAGCTCAGTATGACCGCGTTGACGACCAAACCCCTTTACGTCAACAACTGTCATACCTTCTACACCTAGCTCCGATAATGCTTCTCTGACTTCATCAAGTTTGAATGGCTTGATGATAGCGCTGATCATTTTCATATTGCCCCCTTCGACATTGTGATGCGTTATGTTGACAATGAATAATCAAGCTCCATACCAAAAATAAAACTTTAAAAAATACATAAAGTTAACAATATTAGAACATTTAAAATTAGATAAAGTGCACCAATTAAGTGCGTAGTTATGCGAATTGAACTGAGCTGGTGCATAAATTTCAATCACTTTCACACCCATCTCAATTTGCACATACTTGAACTCATAAACTTTGCATATTAAGGAAGAGCAGAACATTATTTAGCTTCGGAGGAAATAAACTAATGAAACTAAAAACCATCATCATCACTGCAGCATTGCTAATAAACAATGCTGTCAGTGCAAGTGAACATAGCCGTCAAATCGACATAGACAATCAAGTTGTCACAAAACATAAAACTAAAATTCTTGGTGAGAGAATTAATTACACTGCAACCACAGGAACTCAGCCAGTGTGGGATGAAGAAGGTCACCCGATTGCCACCTTGCATTACACTTACTACAAGAAAGCCGATGTTAAGGATTTAAGTAAACGCCCACTTTTAATCTCGTTCAACGGTGGCCCAGGCTCTGCGTCAGTATGGATGCATATTGCTTACACTGGTCCTAAAACTTTAAATATCGATATTGAAGGCTATCCGGTTCAACCGTACGGTGTACAGACCAACCCTTACTCAATTTTAGACGTAGCTGACATTGTTTTCGTAAACCCTGTGAATACTGGCTATTCTCGTGTTTTGCCTAATAAAGACGGAAAAATGCCAAGCAAATCAGAGCAAAAGAAGCGTTTCTTTGGTATTAATGCTGATATCAAATATCTCGCTGAATGGCTAAACACTTTTGTGAATCGCAACAACCGCTTTTTATCACCTAAGTTTTTAATTGGTGAAAGCTATGGTACTACCCGTGTATCAGGTCTTGCTCACGAGCTACAAAACAGCCAGTGGATGTATTTAAATGGCGTGGTACTTGTATCTCCTACTGACATTGGCATTAAACGACAAGGCCCTGTAAAAGCAGCAAATCGCTTACCTTACTATGCGGCGGCTGCTTGGTACCACAAAGCTTTAGCGCCAGAGTTACAAAATAAAGACTTGTTAGACGTATTAGACGAAGTTGAAACTTACACCATTAACCAATACCTACCAGCATTGGCAAAAGGTGCATTTATCAGCGATGCTGAAAAGCAACAAACAATTAAGCAAGTTGCTAAGTTCAGTGGTTTATCAGAAACCTTTGTCGCTCAGAACAATTTAGATATTCCGACCAGCGCTTTTTGGAAAGAGCTGCTAAGAGACAGAGGTCAAACACTTGGCCGCTTAGATTCTCGTTATTTAGGTATTGATAAACGTGATGCAGGCAGCCGCCCTGACTACTGGCCTGAGCTAACCTCATGGCTACACTCTTTCACACCTGCCATTAATTACTATCTTCGTGAGGAGCTAAACTACAAAACCGACATTAAATACAATATGTTTGGCTCGGTTCACCCATGGGATCGCAGTAATAACAACACCGGTGAGCAACTACGTTTAGCCATGGCGCAAAACCCTTACCTTAATGTGTTAGTGCAAGCAGGATACTATGACGGTGCAACCAATTATTTCGATGCAAAATATACAATGTGGCAACTCGACCCAAGTGCAAAAATGCGCGACCGTTTAAGCTTTAAAGGTTATCGCTCAGGTCATATGATGTATTTACGTCGTGCTGATTTAGAACAATCAAATCAAGACTTACGTGAATTTATTCAAAACGCCATACCGAATGGCAAATCAGCTAAGTATTAAAAACTTTTACCATGGCCTTATATCTTGCTTATAAGGCCATCATAAAGCCATACCTTGATTCGCATGTCTTTAAAATTTGGGTATACTCAGAACATTAGCGAATTTAAGGATGTTTCCATGACTGACAAATACCGTGTTGTATTTGCCGGCTTCGATAGCAGCGTGAGTGAATCAGCCGCAATCGAGCAGCTCAGCTTAAAACTTAAAACAACGCCGCAAAAAATCACAGCATTTACGCAAGGCCGATCTTTATTTGCCCCTAACGAAAAAGCAAAATGCCTTAAGCAAGTAAAGTTATTAGCCAGTTTCGGTATACATGCCAAACTTCAATCAGCTGAGAGTAGTGCAGATGGCGCCACCTCAATTCAAAATTCTAACGATGAACGTATTCTAGAAGCCCTTGATTATGTCACTTCAAGTCTTATACGAATTGAAGAACACCTAGAAGAATTAGAGCAACGTTTACCTTTACAAGAGATCGCGAAAGAAAATAAAGTTGAAGATGATTGGCAAAAAGATGACCTGTTTGATGAACTTGAGCTCGATCCACCACCCAAGCGAAGTAAAAAAGTACAATACGGCCTTGGTATTGTAGTTATTGTTCTTGTAGTTATCTTAGCTATTGCACTGACTTTTCCAAATCTCTTCGCTTTTTAATATGAGTAAAGTTCATAATTCAATAATATCGCGTACTAAAATTAGAGGAGAAGTACGCGAATCAAGAAGAATCCTTTCTCCATCATTTCAAAATAAAGCTGAAGAAAATTTAACTATTAATTTTTCTCAACATATAAGGCTAACTAAAAACGCTAAGGTTGGGGTTTATTTGAGCAATGATGGTGAACTCAAAACAAATCAACTAATTCATAAGCTTAGAGAAAAAAATCATTCAATTTACCTACCTATAATCCACCCTTTCAACCGCGCAACCCTGCTATTTCAGAAATATGAAGAAAATTCACCCATGGTGGCAAATCGCTATGCTATCTTGGAACCTAAGTTGAATTGCAGCCAGATTTGCCCGCTTCCAGAATTAGATATTTTGCTAATGCCCTTAGTTGCATTTGATGAGCAAGGTAATCGACTCGGAATGGGCGGCGGCTACTACGATAGAACATTGGCAAAGCACTATGCTGAACAACGTGAAAAGCCTAAGTTAATAGGTCTTGCCCACGATTGTCAGAAAGTAGAAAGCTTACCAATAGAAGCATGGGATGTGCCTTTACAGCAGATTTTAACACCGACGAAGTTTTACCAGTGGTAAAACTTCAAAGTTGAACGCTTAAAACACGTCACTTTGCCTACGATTTCGGTATACTTGCGTTGACAACTTTTGACAACAACCTTGGAACTGAAATGACTCAAGACGAAATGAAAAAAGCAGCGGCGTGGGCTGCACTAGAGTTTGTAAAAGAAGGCACTATTGTAGGTGTTGGCACAGGCTCTACGGTAAACCATTTTATTGATGCGTTAGGCAGCATTAAAGATGACATTAAAGGCGCAGTATCTAGCTCAGAAGCTTCTACTGAAAAATTAAAAGCACTAGGCATTGAAGTGTACGAGTTAAACGATGTGGCTAAGTTAGACGTGTATGTTGATGGTGCTGATGAGATCAATGCACACAATGACATGATCAAAGGTGGCGGCGCAGCATTAACCCGTGAAAAAATCGTAGCGGCAGTAGCTGATAAGTTTATTTGTATTGTTGATAACACCAAACATGTAGAAACTTTGGGTGTATTCCCACTACCAGTTGAAGTGATCCCTATGGCACGCAGTTATGTGGCAAGAGAACTGCTTAAACTAGGTGGCGATCCGGTATACCGTCAGGGCGTGATCACTGACAACGGTAATGTGATCTTGGATGTTCACGGTTTAGAGATCAACGATGCAAAGCAGCTTGAACAACAAATTAACCAAATCGTCGGCGTAGTTACCAACGGCTTATTTGCTGAGCGCGGCGCAGACATCGTTATCACAGGGACACCAAAAGGTCCTAAAATTGTAAAATAGGAATGAGTCATGAGTAAGGTTTCTTTAGCGAAAGAAAAGATCAAAATACTGTTGTTAGAGGGCGTACATCAAAGCGCAGTTGAAACCCTAAAGCGCAATGGATATAGCAACATTGATTATGTTAAGACTTCCTTACCTGAAGATGAACTCATCGAACGTATTTCAGACGTTCACTTTGTGGGTATTCGCTCTCGTACTCACTTAAACCAACGCGTTATTCATGCAGCAGAAAAACTGGTTGCGGTAGGCTGCTTCTGTATTGGTACTAATCAAGTTGACCTACAATCTACCAAAGAGCGAGGTATTGCGGTATTTAACGCGCCATTTTCAAATACGCGCTCAGTCGCAGAGCTCGTACTAGGTGAAATACTGTTATTACTTCGCGGCATTCCTCAGCGCAACGCCATGGCTCACCGTGGAGAATGGTTTAAATCAGCAGTAGGCTCTTATGAAGCCCGTGGTAAAACCTTAGGCATCATCGGCTACGGCCATATTGGTACTCAGCTTGGCATTATGGCCGAAAACATCGGTATGAAAGTTGAATTTTACGACATTGAAGACAAACTGACGCTAGGTAATGCACAACAAATTCAAAACCTAACGCAACTTTTACAGCGCGCCGATGTAGTAAGCTTGCACGTTCCTGAAACACCATCGACTAAGAACCTGATCGGCATGGCTGAGCTTGAAGTGATGAAGCAAGGTGCGATTTTAATTAACGCTTCTCGCGGAACAGTGGTCGATATTGATGCACTATCGGAATCTCTAAGAGATAAAAAGCTAGCAGGTGCTGCAATCGACGTATTCCCGGTAGAGCCAAAATCTAACGATGAAGAGTTTGTTTCTCCACTGCGCGAATTCGATAACGTGATCTTAACCCCACACGTAGGTGGTTCGACACAAGAAGCACAAGAAAACATTGGTATTGAAGTCGCTGGTAAACTGGCTAAATACTCAGATAATGGCTCTACACTAAGCGCGGTAAACTTCCCTGAAGTATCGTTACCTGAGCTTGCGAATCGTAGCCGCTTATTACACGTTCACGTCAACCGCCCAGGTGTGCTTACACAAATTAACCAAGCATTTGCTCAGCACGGCATCAACATTGCTGCTCAGTACCTACAAACCGATGACAAAATTGGTTATGTTGTTATTGATGTAGATACCGACCATTCTGAGGTAGCGCTAAAAGAGCTGAGCGCAGTTGAAGGTACTATTAGAGCGCGTATTCTTCACTAATCGCAAATAACACCAAAAACTAAGAAACAAATAAAAAGCCCCGCAAACTCTAGTTTGCGGGGCTTTTTAAATTTAGATAAAAATTAATATTAAGAAGATTACTTCTCAGGCGGACGATAACCTTCGATTTCTACTTCTTTACCCTCAAATAAGAAACCGACCATTTGCTCTTCTAGCAACTGACGATGATCTGGGTCCATCATGTTTAGGTGCTTTTCATTGATCAACATAGTTTGTTTATGCTGCCACTGTTGCCAAGCTTCTTTAGAGATATTGTTGAAAATCTTTTCACCCACTTCACCAGGGTAAAGTTGAAAAGCAAGGCCTTCAGCCTCTTTTTGTAATTTCTGACAAAACACTGTGCGTGCCATAGTTCATCACCTAATTAAATGCTCGATTAATGACGTTAGTCTACCCCATTGTGCCTAGGAGTTTAACTAACTTTTTCGTTGGTGCTGCAAGCCCAACTTCTGGATGCTCTGCTAAGTCAAACCAGATGAGCGGATTGTCATGAACACAATCTGGAATAGTTTCTAACTTTAAAATTTGCGGATGTATCGTCAGTTCAAAGTGAGTAAAAATATGCACAAATGACTCAAGAGATTGTACTTTTCCTACAAGCCCCTGCTGAGCAATAAAAGTCTCTACTTCTTGCAATGATTCAAATTCAAAGAAGCCAAACAAACCGCCCCAAATGCCCGAACTTGGGCGCTTTTCCATCAGTACCTTGTTATCTGCGTTAATTATCAAATGATACGCCTGCTTTTTTGGTTTTTCTTTCTTCGGCTTAGAATTCGGGAAGGCTTTAACTTGGTTGTTAGCATAGGCTTGGCACTGGCTCACTAACGGACATACCTCACAGTTAAACTTACTTCTCGAACAGAGACTTGCCCCCAAGTCCATCATGGCTTGATTAAATTCCGTGACGTTATCTTTTGGCGTAATAGTATCACTCAATGACCAAAGTAAATTTTCGACCTTTTTTACCCCATACCAGCCTTCAACCATAAAGAATCGAGCTAGAACACGCTTTACATTACCATCTAAAATCGGATGCGGCTGACCAAGTGAAAGCGACAAAATCGCCCCAGCAGTCGAGCGCCCTATCCCAGGTAAATCGACAACTTGTTCAAAAGTTTCAGGAAACTTCCCCGCATATTGGTCACGCACAATTTTAGCTGTCTTATATAAATTACGTGCTCTGGCGTAATAGCCTAGCCCCGTCCAGTGATGCAACACTTCGTCTTCTGGTGCATCAGCTAAATCGACAATTGTCGGAAAACGCGCCATAAAACGCTCAAAATAAGGGATCACAGTAACAACTTGTGTTTGCTGCAACATCACTTCCGACACCCATACCTTGTAAGGCGTTTTGCCCAATTGCCAAGGTAAGGTCTTACGACCATGAAGGTGGTACCACTCTACTACTTGCTCGGCAAACCATTTGGCTTGCTGTTTTGAAACCTGCATATCACCACGACTATGATTACTTTACTCGGCGCACAGTGTAGAGGCCTTTTATATCCAGTCAAGTATTGTACTTCGGTCGTGGAACAGGGATAATATGCGCCCATTTTTACAGCACAGAATTGATTATGAACGAATCGAGTAAAGCCAATTTAGAAGAAGCTCTAAATGAAGGTAAATACATCCGCAAAGTCCGTAGTTTTGTAAAGCGTGAAGGCCGTTTAACAAAAGGACAAGCTGCTGCCATTGAAAAATGTTGGCCAAGCATGGGCTTAGAGCATAGCCAAGGCTTACTAGATTTCTCTCAAGTATTCGGCAACGACAACGACGTCGTACTTGAAATCGGTTTTGGCATGGGTAAATCTTTAGTTGAAATGGCGAAAAACGCGCCGAATTTAAACTTTATCGGTATTGAAGTGCACCGTCCGGGTGTAGGTGCATGCTTAATGGAAGCCGACGAAGCGGGGTTAACGAACCTTCGCGTATTTGAACATGACGCTGTTGAAGTTCTTGCTGATTGCATCGCTGATGGCAGCCTAACAACAATGCAGTTATTCTTCCCTGATCCTTGGCACAAGAAGCGCCACCACAAGCGCCGTATTGTGCAGCCAGAGTTTGTTGAAAGCCTACGCCAAAAGCTGAAAATTAGTGGCGTGTTCCACATGGCTACTGACTGGGAAAACTACGCAGAGCATATGCTAGAAGTAATGACAGCAGCACCTGGTTACGAAAACATCTCTGAGACACAAGATTATGTGCCCCGTCCAGACAATCGTCCGCTGACTAAGTTTGAGCAGCGCGGCCACCGTCTAGGTCACGGCGTTTGGGACTTAATGTTCAAACGTAGCAACTAAAAGTAAATTCTAACTTTTATAGTGATTTTTTAGTTAGATAAAAGAGCCTGATGGCTCTTTTATCTTTAAGGTTTTAGGTTAGTAAGTAGTTTTGTAATAACGCAAATAAAACAAGTATTTGAAATAGAGTATTTATGAGTCGATTAACAAACCCAAGTTTATTGCTTCTTCGCAACGAAGAAGAACTGACAGGCGAACGCATTTTAGTTATTAACACAATGCGCGACGGCTTTCTTCGCGAGTTAAAGCAATTAAACCCAAATAGCGATATTCACGCTTTTAGCTATAACCTTGCTGATCATCAAGACTCACAAAAACAAAAAGGCACTACTAGTCATGTTGGTCATAGTTTGCCAGTTCTTGAAGAACTAGATTTAATTATCTATTACTATCCAAAGTCAAAGCCTGAAGCCTTGATGATGCTCGATAATATCAGAGCTATTGCTTCACCTAAAACACGTGTATTAATTGTTGGAGATAATAAAGGCGGTGTTAAATCTGCTGAAAAGCAGTTTAAACCTTTTGCAGGTGAATCTTATAAACTAGAAAGCGCGAAGCATTGCATATTATTCGAGTTTGCTGATTTATCCTTGTTAGATACTTTTAACATTAACAGCTACCAGACCACATTCACTGTTAGTGTGAATGACATAAGTTTTGAAGTAGCAAGCGTACCTGGCGTTTTCAATCACGGTAAATTAGATGACGGTACGCGTCTATTGCTCGAGAAAATTGCAGTGCCCTACAAAGGCAAAGTGCTAGATTTTGGCTGTGGTGCAGGAGTTATTGCTACCTATTTAGGACTAAAAACACCAGAATTGAAACTGAACTGTTTAGATGTCAGCGCGTTAGCTATATATGCTACCGAACAAACGCTAAAACTAAACAACCTCGAAGGTAATATGACTTTGAGTGATGGCATGCAAGAAGTGTCTGGTCAATTTGATTTAATCATCAGTAACCCGCCATTCCATACCGGTATTTCAACTGATTACCAAATTGCTGAAGACTTTTTAGCGCTTTCTAAACAATTCTTAAAAGCCAAAGGTAAGCTCACCATAGTTGCTAATAGTTTCTTGAAATATCCACCTATTTTAGAAACACAATTCAATGATTATGAGACACTGGCTAAAAATAATAAATTTGCAGTGTACCATGCACAAAAACCTTGAACCTCTTTGCATAATGGGTCATTCAACACGACATAAGCTTAAATGACCCTTGTTTTAATTTTTCCTTCTTAGCCACAGCCTTTTCAATACACAGCTTAGCTATGTAACATTTTTAAGTTAAAGAATGAAATAATTCAAACTTAAAGAAAAATAGCTTAGGCTTCATCGCAATTTTTAGTTATTTTTATTTTTTCCCTTTGCTACACTAGGTTTATTAAAGTTCTAAATAACGCTTTATTTTTGTAAATATTTCAAAAATTTGAAGTTTATGTCTACTACTCACACCATATTGGTAAGCATGTAGGTTGCAAAGGCTAGCGAATGGCTAAACAAATAACAAAAACAAGCATTAGAAAGGTATTGATAAGTGCAGTGATGCTCGTAACAGCTCTATGCCTATCGCTATCAATTTCTATCTCTACTTATCTTGACGTTAAAGAACAAAAACAGCTGATCATTAATAAGCTCGATATGATAGCCGATATCATTGCTTTTAATGCCCAGATCACGCTGATTTTCGAAGACAGGAAAACCGAAGAAAAACGTTTAAAGTCATTTAGTAAAGTTGAGCTCGTCAAAAACATACATATTTATGATATTGACGACGTTACAAAAAAACCTGTTTTTTTTACCAGCTATAATGCTAGTAAAACACCTCCAGTACCATTAAAGGTAGGCAGTATTGAAGAACTCAAAATGCCGCGCATCACTGACGATCACATAGAGCTAATAAAGCCTGTTGAGTATGAAGGAAAAATTGAGGGTTATGTTTACATTAGAGGCTCTCTTGAGAGACTGAATAGGTACATCAACAACAAAATTCTTGTAGATATATTACTCACCCTCTTCGTTCTCTTATTAGTCCTATTAGTCTCTCGAAGTATACAAAAGCGCATTGCAGCGCCTATTGAAGATCTATCTTTGCTTCTGCAAGACGTATCTAAAAATCATAATTACAGCACGCGAGCATCGAGCAGTCACATTGAAGAGTTAAATACCCTTTCAAATAATCTCAATATCATGCTTTCTCGTACACAAAATCAAATTGAACGTCACGAAGCTGACAAGCAAGAAATTAATAAACTAAACCAAAGCTTAGAAGAAAAAGTTAATCAAAGGACCATAGCTCTTCGTGAAGCAAACCAAGAATTACTTAATACCTTAGAGCGCATGCACCAATACCAAAACCAGATTGTAGAAAGTGAGAAAATGGCTTCTTTGGGTCAAATGGTCGCGGGGGTTGCTCATGAAGTTAATACGCCAATTGGCCTTGGTGTAACGGGTTCAACTCTTTTACGAGATAAACTTGCTGATATACAAGCCGCCTTTGAGCAAAAGACACTAACATCAAAGCAATTAGAAAGATTTATTAACGATGGGGTTGAAAACCTTGACCTCATCTATCGAAATTTAAACCGTGCTGCTGACCTCATTTCTAACTTCAAACGTGTTGCTGTGAGTCAAGATACTGAAATTAGTGCTGACGTTAACGTGAGTGCTTTGTTAAATAATATCTTAATGGCTATGAATGCAGAGATTTCAATTAAGTCACCAGAGATTGAATTAAGCTTGCCTGAAAAATTAACTATTTCGAGTAAGACTGGTCCACTTCAGCAAATATTCGAACAACTCATATCTAATTCTCTTATTCATGGCTTTGAAGATGAACAAAACAATAAGATCAAAATCGGCGCTGAAAGCAAGGGAAGCAACCTAGATATTACTTATATGGATAATGGTAGTGGTGTGCCAACTTCTATAAAAAAGAGAATCTTCGATCCTTTTGTAACAACCAAACGAGGTGAAGGTGGCAGTGGCCTTGGTATGCACTTAGTTTACAACCTAGTCACTCAGGCTTTAGATGGCTCTATTACACTAGACGAAGACTACAGCAGTGGCACTCGATTTGTTATCTCCTTACCCTTGGGTGAATTAACATCATGAAGTTTTGGCTAACCTGCATCCTGCTAATCTGCTCTTTTAGTGTTATGTCCAAAACACCTGAACAAATACGCTCTGCATTTTTATATCAAATGGCAAACTTTATTGAATTTCCATCAATGGATGATATCAGCATTCGTTTTTGTTTTTATGACCTGAAATCAGGCCCCGGCGCAATTCTTACTAAGAATAAAAGTCTGAAAATAAAAGGTTTACCAATTAGTATAAAAAAAGTAGAAAAAAACATCGCTATTTTGGAACTTTCCAGCCAATGTGAAATCACATACTTTGATGGAGCTCTTGGCAATGATATACTGTCAACTTATGACAAGAATACGCCCCTAGACATGTTAATGGTTAGTGATAACCTCAGTTTTTTAGATAATGAAGGAATGGCGGCACTTGTTCAAGAGGGCAATAAAATCAGGCTTTATGTTAATAAGCAACAGATTGCAAAACATAACTTTAAAGTGCTTTCTCGGCTACTCGCAGTAGCAAAGTTTCACCCTAACTGATTTTACTTGTTAACATTTAGATATACTCCTATAATCTTAAATATTCGGTTTTTTTTTCTAGTACCGAATAAAATGTAAATAATATATTCCTAAAAGGTTAAATGATAATGCAAACGCCAGTCATTCTGATTGTTGAGGATGAAGACGTAACTCGCTTGAACCTCGTTAGTTTATTTGAGGCAGAAGGTTACAAAGTAATTGAAGCCATTGATGGCGATGATATGCACGACAAGCTAACGACTCATGATGATGTCAACCTGGTTATTATGGACATCAACTTACCGGGTAAGAATGGCTTAATCTTAGCTCGCGAACTTCGTCAGAAGAAAAACGTTGGCTTGATTTTCTTAACTGGCCGAGACAATGATGTTGACCGTATTCTTGGTTTAGAAATTGGTGCTGATGATTACATCACAAAGCCTTTCAACCCAAGAGAGCTGACTATTCGTGCACGTAACTTAATCTCTCGTACAGGTAACAGCCCTGAAGACGGATCCATTGAAAGCAGTGGTGTGCTTACGTTCAACGGTTGGGAACTTGATGAAAATAGCCGTTGTCTAACATCCCCTGCAGGTGAAGCTAAGCGTTTACCTAAAGGTGAGTACCGTGCTTTACGTTTAATGCTAGACTCACCTGGCCGTATATTTAGTCGCGAACAACTTATCAAGCATATGACGGGTCGTGAGCTTCGCGCAAATGATAGAACTGTAGACGTAACAATTCGCCGTATTCGTAAGCACTTTGAGAGTGATACAAATACTTCTGAGCTAATTAGTACGATACACGGTGAAGGTTACCGCTTCATAGGTAAGATTGATAGCTAATCTATTTTATCTGTTTATACCTATAAAAAAGGGCCTAAAGGCCCTTTTTTTAATGTCTAACATTCACTACTAATCAATAATACTCCGTCATATTGGCTCACTAGAATGATTAGTTAGTTTATAAAAATAGTGTCATTTATAACAACATTGATGAAGGATTCATAACCGAGAACAACTTAAAAGCAAATTTCCTTTCCTTCATGATTATAGTTACTTCGACGATAGAAGGACGCATAAGTGATGCTATCGAAAACTTTTCATCGCCTCAAAATAGATTACTTAGTCAAGAGGACTAGTATTACTCCAAGTTTCTTAAGCTAAACCCTAGAACCTTTGGCAACAGTAATAATTCAATATTAGTTTTCTCTTATGCCTACATATCTTGCTTTTAAGCGCTTACCCATTCCAACTATCAACAACTATTTTGAGTTCTATCTGTCCAGCTTCTAGCAAATCATATAATTCATGTAACCATGTTTGAGCGACTTCAGATCCAACATCAACCACTTCTTTTTCCATCTTTTTAGCATGCTCTTGAACCTGCTTTAAGCCAACTGAACCTGATGCCCCTTTAAGCTTATGTGCTACAGAGCTGTACTCATCGAAATCACTATTATCAATAGATTGCTGCAGTTCTTCACAATACTTAGGACTTAATTCAGCGAATAGATCCGAACTTCGTTTGAACGCCTCAACGCCCATTGAATCAATAAAATCACAGATAGTTTCCATTTCCAATAGGGTGAACTCAGCTTTTTTATCAGTACTATTTGCTCTAGTTTCTGCGAGTCTAGGTTTAGTCGCTCTGGCATTAATACCAAATAACTCTGCAAGCATTTTATCAAGCTTAATAGTGTTGATCGGCTTAGCTAGTGCGCCTTGAATGCTGATCCCTTCAAGTTCTTCTTCAGCACTACGAACATTAGCAGTTAAGGCAACGATGGGTAATTTATCGAAATAACTATCCGCTCTAATCTGCCGAGCGACTTCATCACCATTAATATCAGGTAATTGCATATCGAGTAAGACTAAATCCAGATCATCTTCAGTTGCAACAAACGACAGTGCATCTTCGCCAGTTTCGGCCCAAATGACTTCATGCCCTCGCTGCTCAAGTAGGTTTGTCGCAATTTCTGCATTCAAAGGCACATCTTCAACTAGCAGAATATAAAGGCTCCGACCTGCATAGCTTTGCTCTTTAGGCGCGGTGGTCAGAGTTAGTGGAATTTCAACCTCAAAACGACTACCTTGACCAACAATACTGCTCACTTGAATGCTACCCTGCATTGCTTCAACAAGCGCTTTAGTGACAGCTAACCCGATACCAGAGCCAATGGCATTAGAACCATTTGCACTTGGCGCTTTGTAATACATTTCGAAGATTCGAGCGAGTTGATCTTGTGCAATACCGGAACCAGTGTCAGTAACCTTCATAATGAGCCACACTTCACCATTACGATTTTCACGTTTACACTCAAGTGTTACAGTACCTCGGTGTGTGAATTTAACTGCATTATTGATTAAATTCCAAAGTACTTGTCTTAATCGAGTTGGGTCTAATAAAGCGTAGACATCTAAAATCCCTTGCCTATTAATGTTGAACTCTAAACCCTTTTGTTCAGCTATCAGGCCAGCAAAATTCACCACATCATTAATAAAATCAGAGACGTTAATACTATCAGCAGCGATATCTAACTGCTCTCGGTCGATTTTATCGAGATCTATGATGTCATTGAAAATATTACCAAGTGTTTCAGCACTTGAGAAAATGGTATTGCACCAGCTTTTTTGTTGCTTACTCAACTCAGTATCTAGCATCATACGAGTTAAACCCACTATGCCATTCAGCGGTGTACGAAGCTCATGGCTTAAGGTAGCAATAAACTTACCTTTATCTTTATAAGCTGTTTCAAGTTCCTGTTCAGCCTCTTTACGAGATGTAATATCACGGCCAAACGCAAGTAAACCAATGTACTCGCCCTGCTCATTAATAAATGGCAGTTTACGCATTTCAAACCAGCGGTTTTCGTCATTTACAGGGTATTCAACATCAAGCGTGAGTGCTTGGTGTGTTTTCGCAACTTGCTCATCTGTTTTAAGCACTTCGGGAATGTAACTTTCAGGATAAATGTCAAAAACACTTTTACCGATAAGATCGTCACTATGCTTACCCATTACTTTTTCAAACATCTTGTTGCAGCCGGCAAAAACTCCCTGCTCGTCACGGTAATAGAATAAATCTGGAGATGAATCGACAATTGAACGAAGCAACATACTTTGTTGCGCAAGTTCTTGCTGCGTTTTTTTACGCTCAGCAATTTCACGACGTAACTCTTCAATAGCTCGATGCTTGGCATGTAAGGCTATTTTACGCTCATCGATTTCACTGTTTAACCGGGTTATATTGTCTTTTAAGCTCTGATTTAAAAGCTTTTCTTGTTGAGTTGCGGTATCTAAATACGCTCTGGAAGCTTCAAGTTCTTTGAGTGCTTGGATGCAAATCACCAATAATGCAGGAGAAGTAAGAGCGGCAAAAAACATAATTGCCAATACATTAACAATGACAATCTCGCCTAACGCGACATAGTAGAACATGCATGACAAAATCAATGATGCGAGTAATATCAGACAATAACAAAGCACCCCAGCCTGTTTTTCACCATATTTATTAATCACATTGGCAAGGACTTTTAGCCATGACCCAAATGAAGAATCTATCATATTAATCAATTTGCTCCGTTAACAGTTTCATTATACGCAAGCAAGTGATTAATCCCAAAGCATTAAACGTCCAAAAAGTTACAATTGTCGTATACTGTTCTTAACAGTTCTCAATAAACGCGCTTATTGATAATGCGAACATATACGCATTCAAACTTTAAATAGTGTAATATGCGCAACTCGAAAATATCGTGAATAAGAGGGTTAACATGCAGACTAAAATGCCAGATATTGCTCATTCAGCTGATGCACTTCAAACCGGTAAATTAGATTGGGTAGGAATGGGTAACATCGAGCTACCTTTAATGCTTGCAACAAAAGGTTTGCCAGAACAGCCTTTAACAGCAAAAGCAGACGCATTTGTAAACCTGCATAAAGAAGATGCTAAAGGCATTCATATGTCCCGCTTATTCTTAGCCCTAGATACTCTTTCTTGTGAGCAAGCCCTTTCACCAAATACACTAAAGCAACTACTCGACGAATTTGTAACGACTCATCAAGATATTAGTGATGCAGCAAAAGTAGTAATTAAATTTGAATTGCCACTACGCCGACCATCTTTACTAAGCAAAAAACAAGGTTGGAAAAGCTACCCTGTTAGCATTACAGCTTCATTGATCAATCAAACGTTTTCTATAGAACTCGCATTAGATGTTACTTACTCTTCAACTTGCCCCTGCTCTGCGGCGTTAGCACGTCAGCTTATTCAAAACGCCTTCGCGGCAAAGTTTAAAGATAAAAACATTTCTCACGAAGAAGTGCATACTTGGCTTGGAACTACCGAAGGAGTGTTGGCAACACCGCATTCGCAACGTAGTATTTCGAACATTAAGGTTAAACTTGATGATAACTGTCAAGAATTCGACATTGTAGGATTAGTTAATTTAGTCGAAGATGAACTGAAAACACCAGTTCAGGCGGCAGTTAAACGTGAAGATGAACAAGAATTCGCTCGTTTGAATGGTCAAAACCTAATGTTCTGTGAAGATGCGGCAAGAAAGCTCAAAGCACTGTTCGAGAACGCAGGGTTTGCCGATTACTATATTAAGATTAATCACTACGAATCTTTACATGCTCATGACGCAGTGGCCTATGCATTCAAAGGCTTACCTGGCGGGTATTCAGCTTAAGTCGACCTCCACTCCACAATTGGCAAGAAATTTGCTTTTAAACATTAAAGTCAAATTGTTGTTGTGGAGTATTATATGGAGTTCGCTTTGTTGTTAGTTTTTGCATTGGTTGCTGGCGCGTCGATCGTCATTGCAAAATTTACCGATGTAGGTGGCAATCCATACCCTTTCAATCGTAAAGGATCCGTCTTCAGTACTGTTGAAGCTACTTTCCTAAGTCTACTAGAGCGTGCTGTTGGCGATAAGTTTAAGATTGTTAACCGTGTCAAACTAATTGACTTAATCGAGTGCAAGCCTGGTTTGTCAAAAAAAGCGCGAAGAGCGGCTTTGGCAAAAGCTAAAAATAAACAACTCGATTACGTGCTCATTGATAAAAACACATTAAACATCGTTGCGGCTGTTGACCTTGTCAACAACTCGAATAAGAGTGGCCATAAAGCGCAAAAAGATTGGTTTGTAACAGGTGCTTTAGAATCAGCAAATATTCCACATATTCGTATGAAAGTAAAAACAGGTTACAAAGCCAATGAAGTACGTAGTGCTATTTTGTATAAAATTGGTCAACAGCCGCAGCCAGTTCGCAAACCCAGAACTCGTACAGATAAGCCTGCTGTGCTTTCACCCTCGCAAGCAAAGGTACATTCAACGCAAACCCAACTTGCTGAAATCTAAAAGTTTCCATATGTCTTATAAGCCCTTTAAATATTCAAAGGGCTTTTTCTTTCTAAATGGTTCCTATGCGACCAATCCTATGATGATAAAACTGTATACTTTCACTAATATGAACAAGTTTTTTATAAAAGTGCGATAGGCTATACTAGCAAAAATTTTTTGAGGAATAGAAATCATGAAAGTAGGTATTATCGGTGCAATGGAACCTGAAGTTGCAATTTTGCGTGAGGCTCTGCAAAACAAAGAAGAACTGTCTAAAGGCGGCTTCACTTTTTATACTGGTGAGCTTGCTGGACATACTGTGACTTTAGTTCAATCTGGCATTGGTAAGGTGGCAGCAACCGTTGCAACAACGCTTTTAATTGATAATTTTAACCCGGACTGCGTCATTAATACTGGTTCTGCTGGTGGCTTTGATCCTGAATTAAATGTCGGTGATGTTGTTATTTCTGACGAAGTTCGTCACCACGATGTTGATGTAACTGCATTTGGTTATGAGATAGGTCAAGTACCTCAAATGCCTGCGGGCTTTGTGGCACATACAACATTAATTGACGCTGCGAAAGCAAGTGTTGCTATATTAGAAAACACACAAACAAAGGTTGGTCTAATCTGTACTGGCGATTCATTTATGTGTGACCCTGTTCGCATTGACAAAACGCGTCAATACTTTCCGTCAATGTTAGCTGTAGAGATGGAAGGTGCAGCAATTGCTCAGGCATGTCATGTACTTAATACGCCATTTGTGGTGATCCGTTCTCTATCTGATATTGCAGGTAAAGAGTCCCCACAATCCTTTGAAGAATACCTAGAAGTTGCTTCTGTAAATTCTTCTAAACTAGTGACTGAACTACTTGGGCAGCTAAAAAACACTAACTTGTAATGCTAGAAACACAGCAGTTTGAGGCTTTTCAAAGCCTCATTATTTTCATCTGCGCGTTAGCAGCGGCCCACTCCTTTCCGCTGCTGAATAGCTACAATCCAATTATTTTCTTTTCGTTGATTTTTGAACGCATAGGCGCGCGTGTCTTTAAACCTCAGAGAAGTGCCTCATTTCAAAAAATAGCCGGTGCCTTAGGCTTCTTTCTTCCCACTTTTACCATTGTACTTATTGTTGCACTGCTCAGTCAGTTTGCATTTTATCCAGCTTGGCTCGGGGGGTTAATGCTTTATTTTTGTTTAGATACCCGTGTATTACAAAGAGCTAAGCGTATAGCAGCGCTACTGCAACAAAAACAAAAAGCAACGGCAAGACAACTCTTAGCACAAAACGTAGTCCGTGAAGTTAATGAATTGTCCAGTATAGGTATTGCTAAAGCCTGCATAGATAGCACAGCCTTAAGAACGGTCCGCCACTACTATCTTGTTATTTTCTTTTATCTATTACTTGGCCCGCTCGCTGCATTTTCTTTTAAATTACTGCTGGTGTGTGATCATGCTTGGCGAAAGCGCGTGCCGCCTAATAGCGCTTTTATAAAACCATTGCAGACAGCCATTTTTTATATTGAGTTTTTACCACTAAGAGGCTTTATCCTTTTACTGGCATTGTTTTTACAAGGAAAAAAAACTTTTCATTACTTCAAACACTATGCAAGGCATTGCTATCAAACGAACACAGGCTGGATTTTATCTTTATTTGCAGCAAACCTATCAATCCAGTTAGGCGGTCCGTGTAAATATCAAGGCAAGCGTTTTGCGAAAATGCGTGTTGGTGCTGAGCGTCACCCTGAGCCTGAAGACATAAAGCAGTGTTTGACATTTTTAGAAAGAATTAAGTGGTTTACTTTCTCTTTAATCGCACTGATATGGCTTTTAGATTGGTTTATTGATCTTTATTTAAATACTTAAACAAATATGTATGAAAAGCAAATACAAAAAAGCTGGTTTAAAACCAGCTTTTTTTGTAGTTAAAGTAACGCGCGCTTAGCTTACGGTCACTTTTGCAAATTTACGCTTACCAACTTGGTAAATTTGTGTCAGGCCTTTCTCAATCACAAGCTTGTTATCAGTTACTTTTTCTTCGCCATTTAATTTAACAGCACCTTGCTTAATCATTCGCATGGCTTCTGAAGTACTTGCCACTAAACCTGCTTCTTTAAGCAGTTGAGAGATCATTATAGAATCTTCATCAACTGTGATAGTCACTTCTGGGATCTCATCAGGTAATGCATTCTTTTGGAAACGCTTAATGAAATCTTGATGTGCAGCTTCGGCATCAGATTCGCTATGAAAGCGTGCGATCATTTCTTTAGCGAAATCAATCTTAATGTCACGCGGGTTGCGACCATTTGCAACTTCTTGCTTAAGGCTCTCAATTTTTTCAATTGAAAGAGAGCTTAATAACTCGTAATAACGCCACATTAATTCATCTGAAATTGACATGACCTTACCAAACATATCATTTGGCGCATCAGTAATACCAATATAGTTACCTAGTGACTTAGACATTTTTTGAACGCCATCTGTACCTTCAAGTAATGGCATCATTAATACGGTTTGTGGCTTTTGACCTTCATCTTTTTGCAGCTCACGACCCATTAGGAGGTTGAAGCGCTGATCAGTACCACCAAGTTCTACATCAGCTTCTAGCGCAACAGAGTCCCAACCTTGGACTAAAGGATATAAGAACTCATGAATTGCAATTGCTTGACCACCAGCATAACGCTTTTTAAAATCATCACGCTCTAGCATACGCGCAACCGTTTGGCGTGCAGCTAGTTTGATCATGCCTGCACTGCCTAATTGTTCCATCCAAGTAGAGTTAAATGCCACTGTGGTTTTTGCAGGATCTAAAATTTTGAAAACTTGTTCTTTATATGTTTCAGCATTTGCTAGCACGTCTTCACGTGTTAATGGTTTACGAGTGACATTTTTGCCCGTTGGATCACCAATCATTCCGGTGAAATCACCAATTAAGAAAATAACCTCATGACCTAAGTCTTGGAAGGTTTTCATTTTATTAATTAGAACAGTGTGACCTAAATGCAAATCTGGTGCTGTTGGATCGAAACCCGCTTTAATTTTTAGCTTTTTGCCAGATTTCAATCTTTCCTTTAATTCGTCTTCAATAAGAATCTCTTCTGCACCGCGCTTAATCTCAGCTAGTGCAGTTTCAAAGTCCACCATTCGTCGCTCCAAAATATACAGTTTATCGCCCGATTCTAGCCTATATTCAGATCAGTTTAAATGCACAAAACACTGGTATTCACGCTTTATTGCGTATATCCTGCAATATTATTAACGATTTATCTTGACAGCAGAAAAGGCGCGTTATGGTTCACGTTGTTCATAAGCTTCCTAAAAAACACAAACTGCTTATTCTTACTTGTATTTCTGTCATGCTTATAATTGCTCTATGGCCGTCAGAAAAGGCAACTGCATCAAGAGACAATGACAAAAAAGCACTCGAAGTTGGCAAGCGTTACGAATTACCTTTAAAAGTTTCTGAAAATGAAGAGCAACTTACAACTTTAAGTGCACCTGAAAAAACACAAGCACCAAAAAAAACTACAATTGATCCCCTTGAATTTAACGACTTCGAAGTTAAGCATGGTGATAGCCTTGCGGTTCTTTTCAAACGTGCAGGCTTTTCAGCGCAGACTCTACATAAATTAGTCAACACCAATTCTGAAACACGTAAACTGACTAAAATCCACCCTGGTGAAGTGTTGAGTTTTGCAAAAAATGCCAAAGGTGAATTAACCCACCTTAAGTATGTACTTTCTAAAACGGACACCTTGTTGGTGTCTTTAGACGAAGAGCAAAAATATCAAACAACTATTCACAGCAAAGAAATCGAAACTGTAAATCAAAGCGCTGGCGGGAAAATTAAATCAAGCTTCTGGACAGCTGGTATTTCGGCTGGTTTATCTGAACGTCAAATTATGAACTTTGCCGATATCTTTGGTTGGGATATCGACTTTGCTAATGACATTCGTAAAGACGATACCTTTTCTTTGATTTACGAAACTCATTATGTCGATGGTGAGCTAATCGGTAATGGAGAAATTATTGCCGCTGAATTTATTAATCAAGGTGAGCGGTTCAGTGCTATCCGTCACACCGACGGTAATTTCTATACGCCAGAAGGCCGCAGTATGCGTAAAGCTTTCTTGCGCGCTCCTGTTAATTTTAAATATATCAGCTCTAACTTTAATCCTCGTCGAAAACATCCGGTAACTGGTTTAGTAAGACCGCACAGAGGCATTGATTACGCTGCACGCGTTGGGACACCCGTGGTGTCTGCTGGTAATGGTAAAGTTACTAAATCTGGATACAACAAGCTCAATGGTAACTATGTGTTTATTCAGCATGGCAGTCAATATGTCACTAAGTATCTGCACCTAAACAAGCGCATGGTTAAAACAGGCCAGAAAGTAAAACAGGGCCAAAAAATCGGTACTGTTGGTGCAACTGGTCGTGTAACTGGTGCGCATTTACATTATGAGTTTTTAGTGAACGGAGTTCACCGCAACCCGAAAACAGTAAAATTACCTAAGTCTGAACCGCTACCGAAAACTGAACTAGCTAAGTTTAAGCCAGTTGCTAAAGACTTACTTGCCCATTTAGAGCGCTCAAGAGAACTTAGACTAGCATTGAATAACTAATTATTGGTGATGCAAATGATTAAGCAGCGCTGTGGCTGCTTTTTTATTGCCTTTGATTTAACTTATTAGCTCTTAGCTCTTAGCTCTTAGCTCTTAGCTCTTAGCTCTTAGCTCTTAGCTCTTAGCT